>DASPKU010000014.1 GCA_035627955.1 Phycisphaerales bacterium | reverse complement strand
CCGTCGAGGATCTTGCTGCTCTCGGGCTGCTGGGTGGCGGTGGTGCGGTCGAGGATGGTCATGAGGTCATCGAGCTGTGAGTAGCCGACGACGATCTTGAAGATGAAGCGGTCGAGCTGGGCTTCGGGGAGCGGGTAGGTGCCCTCCTGCTCGATGGGGTTCTGCGTGGCGAGGACGAGGAAGGGGGCCGCGAGCTTGTAGCTGATGCCGGCGACGGTGACGCTGCGCTCCTGCATGGCCTCGAGGAGGGCGGACTGGGTCTTGGGGGTGGCGCGGTTGATCTCGTCGGCGAGGACGACCTGGGCGAAGATTGGGCCCTTCTGGAACTCGAACTTGCGGCGGCCGGTCTCGTGGTCCTCCATGACGATGTTGGTGCCGATCACGTCGGAGGGCATGAGGTCCGGGGTGAACTGGATGCGGCTGAAGGGCAGGCTCAGGGTCTGCGCGAGCGTGCGGACGAGCAGGGTTTTGCCCAGGCCGGGGACGCCCTCGAGCAGGACGTTGCCGCCGGCGAAGAGGGCCAGGAGCACGCCCTCGACGACGTCGGAGTGGCCGACGACGACCTTGCCGATCTCGGCCTTGAGGCGTGCGAAGGTGTCGCGGAACTTGTCGCACTCGGCCTTCACTTCGGCGGGGGTCTGAAGGTCCGGGGTCTTGGTGATGGTGGCCATTGCAGGCTCCTGGGGTAAATCGCAAAGGGCAAAGGTTCAAAGGGCAAAGGGGGTGACCGGTTCAATCAGCTGGCGGCTCCGTCGTCCATGTCGCCGCGGGCTTTCTGCTTGGCTTTCAGGAGGCGGCTCATGCCCTGGTCCTCCTGCTTGGTACCGGCTGGTGAGTCGACGGGGCGCGGCTTGTCGCGGAAGACCTCGGGGCGGGCGTCGGCGCCGCCGAGCGCGATCTGCGTTGCGCCCTTTTTGAGCTGCTCGGGGCTGGCCTCGAACTTGCGCTTGGCGGTGTCCATCGCGGCTTTCACTTCGGCCTTGGCCTCGGCCTTGAGGTGGGCTTCGGAGATCGCCTGGCCGGCGGAGCCGCGCTCGGCCATCTTCTTCTTGGCCAGCTCGCGGGCCTGCATGAGCGAGCCGAGCTGCTCGCCGCCCTTGCTGGTGCTGCGGCGGAAGACCCCCTTGACCGCGCCCCACATCAGCGGGATGTCGATACGGACCCGGCGCACGCCGACGTCGACGAGGAAGGTGCCCAGGCCGAGCACGGCCATGAGCAGCCAGATGCTCTGCGAGGAGACGGGCATGGTGACGCCCTCGCGCGACCAGAGGTCGGGCAGCTGGGTCTCCCAGTTGTTGAACACGCGCCCGCCGGTCATCTCCGCGACCTGCGTGAGGATGGGCGTGTTGTCCTCGAGCGTGCGATACTCGTCGGCGAAGGGGCGGGTGATCGCGGCCTGTGCGGAGCCCTCGAGCACGCCGCCCTCGACCTTGTCGTCGGGGGCGACGTAGCGGACGCTGAGGACGTAGGTGCCCGACTGGTCGCTCTTGACGGTGCTCTGGTAGCGGCCGGGGCCGACCTGCTTGAAGTCGACGTCCTGGCCTTCGCCGCCGGGGACGGCGACGCGACCCTTGAATCGTGCGAAGTTGAGGCGCTCGCCGCTGCTGTCGAGGGCGTCGACGGTGATGAGCGTCTGGTCGCCCTTGTTCTCGGTGCTGATACGGACGCTGGCGCTGCCGCTGGGGCGCATGGTCCAGCGGACGTGCTGCTCCCAGAACTGGCGGTAGTTCTGCCACGCGGACCACTGCTTGTTCCAGCGGGTGCTGGCGTCGCTGGTGTAGGCGATGACCTTGCCCAGGCCGTACTGCCAGCCGGCGAGGAGCGGGTCGCTGGCCTGCGCCGCGGCGGGGTCGTCGGCCTTGATCTTGATGGAGACGAGGGCGAGGCCCTCGCGCTCGCCGGTGACGACGTAGCCGTTGACGTTGGGGACGCCGGAGAGGCCGCGCATGGCCTCGTCGGCGCCGGGGATCATGATGGCGGGGAAGCCGGGGCCGGCGAGCTGCTCGCGGATGAGGGAACGGCGGACGGTCTGGGCTTCCTTGATGAAGATCTCGGGGATGCTGGCGAGCTCTTTCTCGGTGTTGACGAAGTACCAGTTGCCCTCGGTGGCGGTGGCCATTTCCTTCATCTTGGCGATGTCGGCGCCGCCGTGGGGGTAGACGCCGACGCAGCTGATGGTGATCTTGGCGTCCACGAACTTGTCGAGGAGGGTGGAGGTGGGGGTGGTGGGGTCGCCGTCGCTGATGATGATGACGTGCTTCTGTCCGGCGTCGGCCTTCATAAGGCCCTCGAGGGCGAGCTCGAGGCTGGGGATGAAGCTGGGCATGTCGCCGAAGCGGAGGTTCTGAATGGAGCGCTTGATCTTGGAGCCGTCGGCGACGACCTCGAGGGGGTGCACCCACTCGGTGCCGGCGTGGGCGCCAACGCCGGTGAACTCGATGATGCCGGCGAGGTCGAGGCGCGAGAGCGAGTTGACGGCGGCCTCGCAGACCTTCTTGCCGTAGAAGACGCCGTCGGGCATTTCGACCGAGTGGATGACAAGGGCGAGAGCGCCGCGAGGCATCTGCCGCTTCTGCGGCGGGTCGAGGCGGACGGGGAGGGCGTCTTCGAGGGGCGAGCCGATCCAGCCGCCGGCGCCGAAGCTCTCGGGCCCGCCGATCATCACGAGGCCGCCGCCGGTGTCGTGCACGTACTGCCGCAGGTTCTCCTGGAGCGCCTGGCTGAACTTGTACGCGGACTGGTTGACCATCACGACCGCGTCGTAGGCGTTGAGCTCGGTGAGCGTGGGGGGGACCTGGTCGGCGGTCTTGACCTCGACCGCGATCTTGGCCTCCTCCATGGCGCGGAGGAACTCCTCGCTGTCCTTAGGGCGCTCGCCGATCTCTGTGATGACGAGCACCTTGCCCGCGCCGGCGACGAACGTGACGCTGCTGCCGGTGTTGTTCTGGCGGAGGATGTCGCCGACGACCTGGCCGTTGTGCTCGTAGGCCTCGAACGCGGCCTTGAACTCCTGCGGGCCGGTCTTGAGGGCCTTGACCTGCACCTGCTTGACGTTGAGGCCGGGCTTGAGCTCGACTTCGGTCGAGAGGTCGTTGTCGCCGGTGCCGCTCAAGTCCACGGCCTGGCCGTTCATGAGGAGGGTGAGCTTGCCGCGCGTCTCGGTGAGCGAGCGCAGGACGATCTTGACGCTCATCGTCTCGCCCTCGCGGGCGCTGGCGGGGGCGACGACGCGGTCGATCATGACCTCGCGGTCGTACTTGTACTTGATGGGCACCACGTCGATGGGGACCTTCATCGCCTTGGCCGTGGTCGCGGCCTGGAGGATGTCGCCGACGGTCTGGTTGCCGTCGGTGGCGAGGAGGACTCGGAGCCCGGCCTCTCGGGACGCGCTGGCGATGGCCAGCTTCACCGCGGCGGCGAGGTTGGTGCCGTCGGAGGCGCCGATGTGCTGAGGCTCGAGCGTGCGGTTGAGCTTGCTGGGGAGCTGCTGTACGTAGGCGTCCTTGGCGGCGGTGACGAGGCCGACCATGTCCTCGGGTTTCTTGTCCTTGATGGCCGTTTCGACGAAGCGGCGGGCGTCGGTCTGCACCTGCGGGGGCACGCTCTCGCTGGCGTCGAGCACCATCATCACCGCAACGCCCTTGCTCTCCTTGCGCCAGCTGGGCTCGGCCATCGCGCCCGCGAGCAGGACGATGACGAGCAGGCGGACAACGAGGGCGACCCATCGGGTGGTGCCGCCCAGGCCCGAGAGGCTCTTGCGGGCCATCCAGATGGAGGCCGCGCCCAGGATGGGGATCAGCAGCAGCCACACGGGCACGTCGAAGTGCAGCGGGCCGAGGTGCACGGCGGCGAGGGTGTTCAACCGGCACCTCCTGTGCTGCGATCATCCGTGCCACGATCATGGCCCTGCATGATCGTGCTCTTCACTGCGGAAGTGCCGGTGACATTCTCTTTCAAGCGCGGCTTCTCGAATGCCTGCACGCGGTTGTTCCCGCTATCGAGGACGTACACGAGGTCACCCCTCACGGCGACACCCCAGGGCGTCGAGAGCTGGCCGGGCTGGCGGCCGAGCTGGCCCCATGTGCCCATCGACGCGCCGCTGGCCAGGTCGATGCGCTGGATGCGGTGGTTGCCGAACTCGCAGACGAGGGCGGTGCCATCGCCCAGCAGCGCCAGGCCGTAGGGGTAGGCGAACTGGCCGATCGCGGGGCCTGTCGTGCAATCGGGGTTGATCCACGCGATGAGCTTGCCGTCGAGCGTGAAGCGGCCGACGCGGTGGTTGCAGGCGTCGTTGACGACGAGCTCCTGGCGGGCGGTGTCGATGGCGATCGACTGCGGGCGGTTGAACTGGATGGTGTCGGCGGAGGCAGAGTCGCCCTGGCTGCCGAAGGAGAACTTGAACTCGAAGGGCGAGGGCGCGGGGCCGAGGTCGCCGCCCTTTGCCGCGTCGATGAGCTGCTGGCGCGTGACGGGCGACTTCGGCTCGAAGACGCTGATGCGCTCGTTGTGCTGGTACTCGCTGACGTAGAGGCGGGCGATGGCCTTGCCGTCGGGCGTAGGGAGCACGGCGATGTCGGTGGGGAAGACGAACTGGCCGGGGCCGTTGCCGTACTCGCCGAAGCGGGTGAGCAGAGCGCCCAGCCCCTCGCCCTCGCGCCCGGGGGCAAGCGAGCCGCCGTCGTACACCATGACGCGGAAGTAGTGGGTGTCGGCGACAAAGACGATGGGACCGTCGGAGCCCTCGGCGTCCCACACGGTCATGCCCGTGGGCTTGCCCTCTTTCCATTCGGGCATCTGCCAGCCGCCGCGCCCTTCGCCGGTGACGGCGTCAAGGCGCTGCACGCGGGCGAGCTTGTCGATGACCCAAACGCCGGAGCGGTCGACGTCGAGGCAGCGGGGGTAGCTGAACTGGCCGGGGGAGGTGCCGACCTCGCCGAAGGAGAGTTTGACGTTGAGCGGCTGACCGTCCTGGTGGCGCGTGCAGGAGGGGAGAGCGAGCAGCGCCGCGGCGGACAGGAGGGCACAGGCTGCTCGGCCAAAGGGCATCAACTTCATCCTACTGGAAAGCCCTGCTACGAGGTGCACGGGCCGGTTGTTTGGATGGGCCCCGGGCATCGGTGAGAGAGGTGTTGGGAAGTCACCTGAGCTGCTTCAACGTTTTCGACGCCGCCCACGCTGCCAGGCCCGCCACAAAGAAGCCGACCACGACTACAGACACCGCCGCGGCGGACACGTCCTGCATCCGGAGCTGGTGCAGGTGGTTGAGCATCACTTGGGCGAGGCTGGGGGTGCCGGGGGGCTGGACGACCACAGCGGCCTCGATCTCGTGGAGTGACAGGGCGGCGGTGGCCAGGCCCGCGCCGGCGAGGGCACCGCCCTGGAGGGGGAGGCTGGCGCTGATCCAGCCGCGGAAGCCGAGGGCGCCGTCGAGTGCACGGAGGTCGCGCTCGGCCCGGGGTTCCACGGCCGCGAGCCAGACGCCGATGAGTGCGCTCACAAAGCCGAAGCGGGCGGTGTGGGTGATGACGAGGATTAGCGGCGACTCGCCCAGCGACCACAGGCCGGGCGTGGTGTTGACGGCGATGGAGACCGCCGAGCCGACGAGGACTCCGGGGAGGAGCCCGGTGATCAGCAGGGTGCGGAGGCACCAGAGGAGCAGGGTGGGGCGGCGGCGGGCGGCGCTCAGGCCCTGCCAGAAAGCGGCGGCGAGGAGGGTGCCGATGAGGCCGGTGGCGAGGGCGATGGCCGTACTACTTAGTACGGCTTCGCCGGAGAGGGACCAGAAGTCGTGGTAGGGGCGCAGGCCGCGGACGGTGCGGGCGAAGAGCAAGAGTGGGATGAGGATGGCGGCGGCCCAGATGGCGCCGGTGAGGAGCCAGCCGCGGGCGGGGGCGGCGGCGGGCGGGGCGGCTGGCGTTTCGCTGTGCGAAACGGCGGCAGCGACGACGCGGCTGGAGATGATGGACGCGCCGGCGACCGCGGCGAGGACGAGGGGCCAGGCGCTGAGCCAGACGCGCCAGGAGCCGGGGGCTAAGTTGAGGTCAAACCAGACCTTGACGGCGTAGGTGGGGACCTGGGCCAGGTGCAGGGGGATGGCCGAGCCGAGCATGACGAGGAAGACGACGGCGGCGGCGGCGAGCAGGCCGGGGCGGCATAAGCGCCAGAGCTCGCGCGACTTGCGTGGGCCCGCGGCCTCGAGGCGGAGGGTCTCGAGGACGTGCTCGTCGATGCGGCTGATGAACGAGCCCAGCACGAGGGTGGCGATGGGCCAGGCCCAAAGCGATAAGCCAATGACGGCCAGGAGCTTACCGGCGATGGAGGGGGCGTTTGGGATGGTTCCCTGGGCGAGGTCTGCGAGCCAGGAGCCAAGGGGCGTGCCGGCGGCGCGGATGGTGCTGTAACCGTTGTAGGCGAGGTAACTTGGGAGCAGGAGGGGGGTGAAGAGGAGGGGGGCGATGGTCCAGCCGCGCCCGCGGATGAGCCACGCGGCGGGCCAGGCGAGCAGGGTCGCAAGGGTGGCGATGGCGAGAGCCCAGAGGGCGGTGGAGCCGAGCAGTCCCCACGCGGGCAGGAGGGAGAGGGCGGGCTCGGGGCCGGTTGAGGGCGGGGCCTTGGTGATGTCCCCTTCCATAACTCCGGCGGTGACAGACCATAAGACCGCGCCGAGGGGCCACGCGACGCAGATGAGCGTGATGAGGAGCACCAACGAGGGGCCGGCATGCGCGCGGGTGGTTGGATGAGGCGAAGCAGAGGCAGCACTGCGGGCTGAAAGCCCGCCCTCCCGGTCTTGCGCGTGTTGTTCACCGGGCGGGGCCATCGCGGGGGAGTCTATCGGGCGCGTGTGGGGTGAAGGCGGTATCATGACCCCCTATGCCCTCAGCCACCGCCGTGAAGCCCAAGGACGCGTCCTCGAACGGGGGCGGTCCGCCGTACGCGGGGCGGATGGACCGGCTGCGGGCGCTGGCCCAGAAGCAGAACGTCAGCCACATCCTGGTGACCAACCCCTTGGACGTCGGGTACCTGACGGGGTTCTTCGGCGGTGACAGCTACCTGGTGGTGTCGCCCAAGTCGGCGACGGTGATCACCGACGGGCGGTACGTGGAGGAGCTCGAGCCGGTCAAGCCGCTCGCCTCGATCTATGTGCGCAAGGTCGCCATGCCCGCGGCGGTGGCGGAGGTGTTCACCGCGACGCGGGTGGACCGGTGCGCGTTCCAGGCCGAGCACCTGACGGTGAAGGACGTCGAGGACATCACCAAGGCGCTGGGCAAGGGGCCGCAGAACCGGCTGGTGGCGACCAAGCTGCTGGTGCAGTCGCTGCGGGTGATCAAGGACGCGAGCGAGGTGGCCCTGATCCAAAAGGCCGTGAAGCTGCAGGAGGAGGCGCTGAAGGCGACCCTCAAGCAGATCAAGGCGGGGCAGAGCGAGATGGAAGTCGCGGCCATCCTCGAGTTTGAAATGAAGATGCGGGGCAGCAGCAAGCCCGGCTTCGAGACAATCATTGCGGCCAAGGCGAACGGGTCGCTGCCGCACTATCGCCCGAGCGAGAAGACAAAGGTGACGGCGGGGCAGCCGCTGCTGATCGACTGGGGCGCGGTGTACCAGGGCTACCAAGGCGACATGACGCGGACGTTCTCGATGGGCAAGTGGCCCAAGAAGGTCGCGGAGATCTACGAGATCGTGCGGGAGGCCCAGGAGGCCTCGGCCGCGGCGCTGGCGCCCGGGAAGACGTGCCACGAGATCGACAAGATCGCGCGGGACATCATCGACGAGGCGGGGTACGGCGAGCAGTTTGATCACGGGCTGGGGCATGGGCTGGGGATCAGCAAGGAGCCGCCGTGGCTGAACCCCAAGTACCCGGACGCGCCGCTGGAGGTGGGGATGGTGTGCACGGTGGAGCCTGGGATCTACCTGCCGGGGGTTGGGGGGGTGCGGATCGAGGACCAGTACGTGATCACGGAGAAGGGGGCGAAGAACTTCTGCACGCTGCCCAAGGACCTGGAGTGGTCGACGCTGTAAGGCCTTTTACCGCAGAGCACGCAGAGATCGCAGAGGAAGGCATAAGACAGGAGAAGAAGGACGGATTGCGGGGCATGTGATGTGGGAGCAGGGTTCGGAGTGTTTGACTCTGCGTTCTCTGCGTGCTCTGCGGTTCAATCCGAGAAGTCATGATTGATATCAGCAAGCTGAAGGAACTTGTGGCCCTGATGGCCGAGCACGACCTGTCCGAGGTGGACCTCAAGGACGAGAAGGAGTCCATCTCGCTGAAGCGCGGGACGACGCAGGTTGTGCACGCGGCGCCGCAGGTGCAGTATGCGGCGGCGCCGCAGGCAGCCCCCGTGAGCGCGCCGGCCCCGGCGGCGTCGGGTGGGGGGAGCAGCGGAAGCGCGGCTCCCGCGGCGGCGGCTGGCCCGACGATCGACTCGCCCATGGTGGGGACGCTCTACCTCGCGCCGAACCCGGACTCGCCGCCCTTCGTGAAGCCCGGTCAGCAGGTGACGCCGGACACGACGGTGTGCCTGATCGAGGCGATGAAGGTGTTCAATGAGATCAAGGCCGAGAAGAGCGGCACGATCGAGCAGATCCTGGTCAAGAGCGGGCAGGCCGTGGAGTTCGGGCAGAAGCTGTTCGCGATTCGTCCCTCCTGAGACTGACAACACATGTTCAAGAGAGTTCTGATCGCGAATCGTGGTGAGATCGCCCTCCGCATCATGCGCGCGTGCCGCGAGCTGGGTATTGAGACGGTGTGCGTCTACTCGACGGCCGACAAGGATGCGCCGTACCTGCGGCTTGCGGACCGGGCGATTTGCATCGGGCCGGGGCCGGCGAAGGAGAGCTACCTCAACATTTCGCGGATCATCGCCGCGGCCGAGGTCGCGGACGTGGACGCGATCCACCCGGGGTACGGGTTCCTCAGCGAGCGGCCGGACTTCTCGCAGGCGTGCCGTGACTGCAAGATCGAGTTCATCGGGCCGAGCCCCGAGGCAATGGGCAAGCTCGGCGACAAGGTCGAGTGCAAGAGGACCGCCAAGGCCAACAAGGTGCCGATCTTCCCGGGTTCCGAGGGGGCCATCGAGGAAGAGGAAGAGGCGGTCCGGGTTGCCAACGAGATCGGGTACCCGGTGATCATCAAGGCCGCGGCGGGCGGCGGCGGGCGCGGGATGCGGGTGTGCCGCAACGAGGCGACGCTGCGGAGCAGCCTGCGGCAGGCGGGGCAGGAGGCGCTGGCGGCCTTTGGCAACGGCGCGGTGTTCATCGAGAAGTTCCTGGAGCACGCGCGGCACGTGGAGGTGCAGTGCCTGGGCGACAAGCACGGGCACGCGGTGCACCTGTGGGAGCGCGACTGCTCGATGCAGCGGCGGCACCAAAAGGTGATCGAGGAGGCACCGAGCCCCAACGTCAACCGCAAGAAGATGGAAGTGGTGTGCGAGGCCGCGGCGCGGCTGATCAAGGCGGCGAACTACCACGGCGCGGCGACGGTCGAGTTTTTGATGGACGGCCAGCAGAACTTCTACATGCTGGAGGTCAACACGCGGGTGCAGGTGGAGCATCCGGTGACGGAGCTGATCACGGGCATCGACATCGTGAAGATGTCGATCCTGGTGGCGGCGGGCGAGCCCCTGCCCTTCAAGCAGAAGGACGTGCAGATCAAAGGCCACGCGATGGAGTGCCGCATCAACGCCGAGGACCCGGACAAGGGGTTCAGGCCTTCGGCGGGGAAGATCGAGACGTGGCAGGTGCCGGGCGGCCCGGGCGTGCGGATGGATACGCACGTGGTGCCGGGGTACGTGGTGCCGCCGAACTATGACTCGATGATCGGCAAGCTGATCGTGCACGCGGACGACCGCCGGCAGTGCATGGCGCGGATGAGCCGGGCGCTGCGCGAGTTCCAGGTGGGGCCGATCTCAACGACCATCCCGCTGCACTCGCGGCTGATGGAGAACTCGGACTTCAAGGAGGGTGGGATCGACATCCACTACCTGGAGCGGTTGCTGCGGTAGGGGGTCGGTTCATTGGGTCAGAGCTGACGGTGAGGCCGAAGTCGCTCCATAGCGACGAAGACGTCGCCATGGCACGCATCAGTGCCAGTGGCGGCGGTGGTGGTGATGGTGGCCATGGTGGTGGTGGCCGTGGTGGTGGTGCCAGCCGCCGCCCCACCCGCCACCGATGATGAGGGTGGGGCCGGGGACGTAGCGGCGTTCCTCGACGATGACGCGCGGCGGCGGGGCGTAGTGGCGTTCCTCGATGACCACCGCGCGGCGGGGCGGGTGGGAGTGCACGCGGTGCTCTTCGATGACGACGGCGCGGTGGTGGCCGTGGTGGACGCAGCCGGTCAGGAAGGTGCTGGCAAGGGCGCCGACGATCAGACACGCACGCACGAACATCGAAGCTGCTCCTAAGGTGGCGCGGCGGAGGCCGCGTGCCGTTTTGTACGCGGGCACTAACATCGCGTTTCACGCGTCGGAGGGATGGTAGCGCAAGAGCAGGCTTTGACAGCGGTTGCGCGTGCGTGTGGGGGCTTGTTGGGCGTGCAAATGAACAGAAGCAGGCGAGCGCGTCGAGCGTGCTCGCCTGCTTGGGTCATCACGCGCGGGTGAGCGCGCGGTGGGTCAGTGCGTGGCTTGGGCGATCAGCGGCGGTCCCACTCGCGCCGGTCAAAGTCGCGGTCGAAGATGCCTTCGCCGCGGTGGTCGTGGTCGCGGCGGAGGTGGTCGCGGTCGTGGTCCCAGTCCTTGTCCCAATCGCGCTTGCCGTCGCGGTTCCAGTCGCGCTTGCCGTCGCGGTCCCAGTCGCGCCGGCCGTCGCGGTCCCAGTCGCGACGACGGTCGCGGTCCCAGTCGCGGTCGTGGTCCCAGTCGCGGCTGCCGATTCGGTCGCCGCGGTAGTAGCCATCGTCGTAGTAGTCGTTGTCATTGCTCTCGCAGCCGATGAGGCCGCCGGCGAGAACGGTGAGGCCCAGCAACGCAGCAGCAGAGATCCGTCTCATGATGTGCACTCCTTGTGGTCGCGCTTCTCGCTCTCCGCAGGCGGGAACGGCCCCGCGTGTTCACTGTGTAGGATGGAGCGGTGAGGGGGCGTATCGGCGCGGTGTAACAGGCTTCATCCTCCAGCTCTGGACCGGCACGAAGGGGGTGGCACTTGGAGAAGCAGCAGGAGCGACCGGGTGAGATCGACGCGGGCGTGCGAATCGGGCACGTGCACCTGAAGGTGAGCGACCTGGAGCGGTCGCTGGCGTTTTACTGCGGGGTGCTGGGGTTCAAGCTGATGCAGCGGTTCGGAACGCAGGCCGCGTTCGTGTCGGCGGGCGGGTACCACCACCACATCGGGCTGAACACGTGGGAGAGCAAGGGTGGAAAGGCTCCGGCGCGGGGCTCGACCGGGCTGTATCACGCGGCCATTCTGTACCCCTCGCGGGCGGCGCTGGCGGTGGCGCTCAAACGGCTGGTGGACGCGGGCGTGGAGCTCGACGGCGCGGCCGATCACGGCGTGAGCGAGGCGCTGTACCTGCACGACCCGGACGAGAACGGGTTGGAGCTGTACTGGGATCGGCCGGTGGAGCAGTGGCCGCGGGATGCGGAGGGCGGGATCAACATGTACACGCGCCCGCTGGATGTGGCGAAGCTGCTGGCGGAAGCGGCCGGAGCACGGGCGTGAGATACATTGCGATCGACATCGGGGACAAGCGCACGGGGGTCGCGGTTGGGGATTCGGAGACGCTGATCGTGTCGCCGGCGGAGGTGCTGGAGGTGCCCATCCAGCAGAACGGGGGCGCGGACCTTCTGGCGGCGGTGCTGCGGGCGGTGGCCAGCGTGTGCGGGGCCTGGCAGAAGTGCGAGCTGGTGGTGGGGCTGCCGCTCAATATGGACGGCAGCGAGGGGCCGCAGGCGAAGAAGGTGCGCGAGTTCGGCGCGCGGGTGGCCGAGGCGACGAAGCGCGTGGTGCACTACCAGGATGAGCGGCTGACGAGCGCGGACGCGGACTGGTCGATGGCGCAGTCGGGGCTGACGCACGGGGGGAAGAAGGCGCGGCGGGATGCGCTGGCCGCGGCGGCGATTCTGCGCGACTTCTTGGCGCAGCGCGGGCGGGGGGAGGGCGAAGGGACGTAAAGAGCCGGTCGCGCGAGCGATCAGACTGGATCATGAATCGCAAGCAGGTTTCGGGTGGACGAATCTCAGGGCATCGAGAGGAAGTCGATCGCGGGCGCGATCGGCGCTTTCAGAGCGATGCCAAAAGCTGCTGGACCTCCGTGCGGATGCGGTCGCGGACCTGGCGGAACTCTTCGAGGGGCATGTGCTTGGGGTCGGGGATCTGCCAATCGACGCGGCGCTTGCAGCGCAGCATGGGGCAGGCGTCGCCGCAGCCCATGGTGACGGCGGCGTCGAAGTCGACGGGCGGGAGGTCCGCGAGGGACTTGGACGCGTGGTGGTCGATGGCGAACGCGGGGCCGAGCTCGGCCATGACCTGGATGGCGGTTGCGTTCACCTTACCCGAGGGGCGAGAGCCGGCGCTGTAGGCTTCAACGGCGTTGCCGCCCAGGGCGCGGGCGAAGCCCTGGGCCATCTGGCTGCGGCAGCTGTTCTCGACGCAGACGAAGACGACGCGGAGGGGCTTGCTCACCGCGAGAACTCCGAGGCGGGTGCGGTGGTGGTGCCGGTCACCGCCTTGAAGAAGGGCACCGCCAGGGCAGCGCCCGCGATGGGGCCGAGCAGGTAGACCCAGAGCGATTCGAGGGGCGTGCGCAGGGTGACGCCGGCGACTTCGGCGAGCTGGTTCTTCGCGGGCCAGATCGTGGCGATCACGCCGGGCCCGATGCTGCGGGCGGGGTTCATGGAGGCGCCCGAGATGGGGCCGCCGAAGAGGGCATCGAGGGCGATGGTGCCGCCCACGGCGATGGCTGCGGTGATGCCCTTCTCCTTGGGGCCGGTGGAGACGCAGAGGATGACGAACATGAGGATGAAGGTGAGGACGACCTCGGCGATGAGCGGGCGCCAGATGAGCGAGCCATCGCCCACGGCGACGTTGGCGCCGATGGTCGGGTGGCCCTGGTACCAGGCGCGGACGATGATGGAGGCGAGCAGGGCGCCGAGAACCTGCGCGACAATGTAGCCGACGGCCTGACCGCCGGGCATGCGGCGGGCGAGAACAAAGCCGAGTGTGACGGCGGGGTTCATGTGGGCGCCGGAGACGTCGCCGATGGCGTAGATCATGACCATCACCACCAGCCCGAAAGTGAGGCAGATGCCGACGTGATCGACGCCGGCGGTGATGGCGGCGGTGCCGGCGAGGGTGAGACAGAACGCGCCGAAGCCTTCAGCGAGGAGCTTGTTCATGGTGGGCAGGATAGATCAAAAGAGCCGATCGCGCGAGCGATCGGGGTGCGTTTGTGAGCGCTCAGATTGCGCGAAGACCGTGAACTGGAAGGAGGCGGACTCGATCGCTTGAACCATCGGCTCTTTTCAGCGGCGATTGCGTCTTAGCACGCCCCGCCCCCGAGGACGCGGAAGAACGACTCGATGTCCTGGTCGGTGGCGACGTCGCCGTCGGCGTTGAAGTCGCTATGGCAGCCCTCGCAGCAGGTGCCGCCGAGGCAGGCGAAGAAGGCCTCGATGTCCTGGTCCGTGGCCGCGTCTCCGTCCTGGTTGAAGTCGGCGGTGCAGGTGTTGGGCAGGCCGGCGTAATCCACGCCCGTGAGGCGGATGTGGTACTGGATGGTCTCGCCGGTGCCCTCCCAGTGGTGCAGGGCGCCGAACTTGCCGGGGCCGTTGGGGACCTGCTGGAGGTTGATCATCTCGTCCCAGATGCGGTTGCCCTCGGCGTCGACGGGGTAGCGGTGGCTGGTGGCGATGCCGAGCCAGTAGTCGCCGGGCGGCAGGGTGATGAGCTGCGTGTTGAGGATCGGGATGATGGGCGTACGGGCGTCGATGGCGAGCACGCCCTTGCCGCGGGCGTTGAAGAGGCAGAGCATGGCGCCGTCGCCGAAGTAGCGGACGAGCTGGGCGTCGGCGGAGAAGTTGGAGGGGTCGGTGATGCGGATGCGGAAGAGGTCGGAGTCCTCGGCGCTGCCAAAGCCGCGGATCTCGTGGAGGGCGCCCTCGCCGCGGGAGATCGCGCCCGTGTCGACGGTGTCACCGGCGTCGGTGAAGAGGTACTCGTAGAAAATGTCCGGGTTGGGCGCGGCGTCGTCGAGGGTGATGGTGACGTGGTCCCAGATCGCGTCGCAGCCGGAGGGGTCGTCGGCGGTGTCGAAGAACTGGAAGACCCAGGGGCCGTGGGCGCGGACGGGGCTCTCGAGGTCGAACTCGCTGTCGAGCAGGGTGTGGGTGGCGTACTGGTCGGCGAGGTCGCCGAAGGGGTAGACCCAGATGATGTTCCAGTCTGGTGAGCCGATGGCGATCTGGGTCTCGAGGAGGGTCTGCTCGGGGACGAGGGAGCGGATCTGGCCGCTGATGCGGACGCGGGTGGCGAGGTAGTCGCCGGTGAAGGCGCAGTCGCGGTACTCGTTCTCGATCCAGTTGCGCATGCCATCGTTGCGCACGTTGGTGAAGGTGATGCTCTCGCGGGGGCCGGCGTGTGCCGGCGAGATGAGCGCGGCCGTGAGGGTGGCGGCCAGCGTGGCGGCCAGTGCGGGCGCGGCGACAGCGGCCTTGTTGCGCGGGAGCGCCATGGCCAATGGTGTACCACAGGGGCGGGGCGGTGTCACCAGAAACGCGGTGGGTGCGGGGTTTGGTTGGGTGCTCTGTAGGGGAGTGCGGCGGGTGGAGCGGGCCGGGCGGGGTGAGGCTGGCAGCGCGAATGCCGGTAACCTGCGGCCCGGATGACGGCCACCACGAGCGGCACCAATGAAGCGCGACGCGACCTGCCCCGCACCATCGGGACCTTTGGGGCACTGGGCATCATGCTGGGCACGATCATCGGCAGCGGGATTTTTCGCACGCCGTCGGAGATTGCGCAGCACCTCTCGAGCCCGGTGGTGATGCTGCTGATGTGGGCGGTGGGCGGGCTGCTGTCGCTGTTCGGGGCGCTGACGTTCACGGAGCTGGCGGTGGTGTTCCCGCGGTCGGGCGGGCTGTACAACTTCCTGTACCACGGGCTGGGGCGGAGCACGGCGTTCGTCTTCGGCTGGACGTACATGCTGATCAGCAAGCCTTTCGCCGCGGGGGCGATCTCGACGATCTTCGCGCAGTACCTGCACCTGAACTCGCACTACGCGGCGTTCGCGGTGCGGCGCCTGGGTATGCCGGAGGGGTACACCACGGTGTGGGCGGAGCCCGCGGCGGTGTGCGCGGTGCTGATTGCGCTGACCGCGCTCAACGCGCGGGGGATGCGGCTGGGGGCGGGCGCGGGCGTGGTAGTGACATCACTCAAGGTGGCGGCGCTCGTTTCAATGTGTCTGTTCGCGGTGGTGGTGCCCGGTGGGGACGCGGCGAACTTTGCGCCGGCGGATGAGGTTCCCAAGAGCCTGCTGCTGGCGCTGGCGCCGGTGATGGCGGCGGTGCTTTGGACGTACGAGGGGTGGGCGGATGTCGGCGCGGTGGCGGGGGAGGTGAAGGACCCGCAGCGGACGCTGCCGCGGGTGAACGTGCTGGGGACGCTGTTGGCGGTGGGGTTGTACATCGCGATCAACGCGGCGTACTTCTACGTGCTGCCGATCGAGCAGGTGCGGGCGAGCACGTCGGTGGCGGGCGATGTGATGGCGAAACTGCTGGGGCCGGCGGGGGGCGTGCTGCTCACCGCCATGGTGGTGGTGTCGACGCTGGGCTCGACGCACGCGTCGATCATCACGGGGGCGCGGGTGACGTTCGCCCAATCGCAGGACCGGCTCCTGTTCCGGTTCCTGTCGCGGGTGCACCCGAGGTACGAGACGCCGCACGTATCGCTGTGGCTTCAGTGTGCGCTGTCGTGCACGGCGGTGCTGTTCTTCAGGGACTTCGCAACGCTGGCGGGCGGGTTCGTGTTCACGATCTGGATCTTCTACGGGCTGGCGGCGTTCTCGGTGATCAGGCTGCGGGTGACGCGCCCGGAGCTGGAGCGGCCGTACCGCACACCGTGGTACCCGGTGGTGCCGGTGCTGTTCATCCTGTCGGCGGTGGGAATGACGGTGCTGGAGGTGGTCGCGTCGGCGGGGCGGCTGCGGGCGGGGGAGGCGGTGTGGTGGGAGACGTCGCTGCTGTGGATCGTGGTGCTGCTGGCGGGGTACCCGGTGTTTTACGTGTGGGACAGGTGGTGGAACTCGCGCCCTACGTTTGTGTGAATGCCCCCAGTCCTCACCGCCCAAGCCATCTCCAAGACCTACGGCCACCACACGCTCTTCTCGGGGATCGGGCTGGTGCTGCAGGACCGCGAGCGGCTGGCGCTGATCGGGCCCAACGGGAGCGGCAAGTCGACGCTGCTGAAGCTGCTGGCGGGGATGGAGACGGCCGACGAGGGGTCGATCGTGCTGCGGAAGGGGCTGCGGGCGGCGTACGTGTCGCAGATGGACCGCTTCCCGGAGGGGGCGACAGTGCTCTCGGCGGTGTGCGATGGGCTCAAAAGCATCACACTGCCGCACGTGCACGATGACCATGAGCGCGAGCTGCACGCGGAGCTGACGCTGCGCCGGCTGGGGTTCGAGGAGCTGGGGTTAGGTGACGACTTCCTGCACGCGGAGGCAGCGCGCCTGTCGGGCGGGCAGCGCAAGCGGCTGTCGATTATCCGCGAGCTGGCGAAGGAGCCGGACATCCTGCTGCTGGACGAGCCCACGAACCACCTCGACGTTGAGGGCATCCGGTGGCTTGAAGAGATCCTCGACTCGGCCCAGTTCGCGTGGGTTGCGGTGACGCACGACCGGGCGTTTCTGGAGAACACGGCCACGCGGATCGTGGAGCTGAGCCGTGCGTACCCGGGCGGGACGTTCGGGGTGCAGGGCAACTACAGCGAGTTCCTGCGGCGGAAGCAGGAGTTCCTGGAGGGGCAGGCGCGGCAGGAGGCGTCGCTGGCGAACATGGTGCGGGAGGACCTGCGGTGGCTGGGGCGCAAGGCGCAGGCGCGGCGGACCAAGGCGAAGAGCCGCGCGGCGTCGGCGCATTCGCGGATCGCGGAGCTCGCGGAGCTGAAGGCGCGGAACGCGCCGCAGCGGGCCGCGGCGGTGGACTTTGGCGGCACGGACCGCAAGACGCAGAAGCTGCTGCAGGCGCACGCGATCAGCAAGAGCCTGGGCGGGCGGACGCTGTTCAGGGACCTCAACGTCATCCTGTCGCCGGGGCAGAAGCTGGGGCTGATGGGTCCCAACGGCAGCGGCAAGTCGACGCTGATCAAGGTGCTGACGGGGGAGCTGGCGAGCGATGCGCCCAGCCCAGAGGCGGTGCAGGCCGCGAAGGACGCGAACCTGCCCAGCGGCGTGCCGCCGCCGGGGGAGATCAGGCGGGCGGACAACCTGCGCGTCGTGCTCTTCAGCCAGCACCGCACGGAGCTGGACCCGAGCAAGACGCTGCGGGACACGCTGAGCCCGGCGGACTCGGTGATCTATCAGGGGCGGGTGCTGCACGTGAACACGTGGGCGGCGATGTTCCTGTTCGACCAGCAGCAGATGAAGGCGCCGATCCGGGCGCTCAGCGGCGGCGAGCAGGCGCGGGTGCACATCGCGCGGCTGATGCTGGAGCCCGCGGATGTGCTGATCCTGGACGAGCCGACGAACGACCTGGACATCGCGACGCTGGAGGTGCTGGAGACGTCGCTGGAGGAGTTCCCGGGGGCGCTGGTGCTGGTGACGCACGACCGGGCGATGGTGGCGGACCTGGCGACGCAGGTGCTGGCGCTGGATGGGAAGGGCGGGGCGAAGTACTACGCGAGCTACGACCAGTGGGAGGATGCGCAGGAGCTGGAGGAGTTGGAGGCGAAGGCGCGGGTGCAGGAGGCGCAGGCGGCCGCGCGTGGGACATCTCCACCGTCCCCTTCGAATGCTGCGAGCGCGAGCGGCGCTGCGCCAGCTGCTTCGAAGAAGAAGCTGAGCTACAAGGAGCAGCGGGAGCTGGAGCAGATCGAGCCGGCGATCGAGAAGGCGGAGGCGGAGGTCGCGCGGCTGGAGGCGCTGGTGAACGATGCGGGCGGGGACCACAAGCGGGTGCAGCAGCTGTATGTGGAGCTGGGGGAGGCGCAGGCGAGGGTGGCGGCGCTGTATGAGCGGTGGGGGGAGTTGAGCGGGTGAGGGGGCGCGTTTGCGACGCCGGGACTGAGCCGCCTTGGGCGAAGTCCCGAATTGGGAGTAGGCGCACTGGTCGCGATGCGTGAGTCGCCGTCAATCCGGGACTTCGTCGAGGACTCCTCAGTGCCGGCGTCGTGTTGAGCGCGAGACATCCTCACTCGTTGAGCCCCTGGATGTATTCCAGCGCCTCGTCGATGGTCGGCACGATGACGCCGCGTTGGCGGCCGGCCTGGTCGGCCTCGCTGAGGAGCAGGACGTCCTCGAGCCACTCGCTCTCGGCGAGGCGTCGGCGGGCGCGGTGGCCCAGGGTGCCGGCGCGGTATTCGTGGGCTTCCATGTGGTGCTCGACGAGCCAGAGCGTGCGCTCGGTGACGGAGCCCTCGAGGGCTTCGACGCCGGCGCCGACGTGGTCGTGCGGGTCGATGGCCTTGCCCACGTCGTGCAGCAGCGCGGCCAGCAGGAACTCCTCGTCGTAGCCGCGCACGTTGCGGGCGAGCTGGAAGACCTGCAGCGCGTGGTACAGGGCGTCACCCTCGGGGTGGTACTTGGCGCTCTGCTTGACCTTCTCGAGCGGCAGGAGCAGGAGGCGGTAGAGCTCCCAGACGTCGGCGTGCTCGGCGGCGCGGTCCATGCGTTCTTCGAAGTCGGGGGCGGTCTCGCGGAGCAGCGCCTCGAGCTCGGCGATGCCGGCGCGTTCCATGGTCTTGCCGGTGATGGAGCTGCGGAAGGGGTAGTTGCTTTTGTCGGCGGTGTAGACGGTGAGCTCTGCGGTGTACTGGCCCCGCTCGCCCAGGCCGGGCACGTGGATGTGGGTGAACACGCGCTGCTCGTTGTGCTTGAGGACGCGCTTGTGCTCGACGGAGTACTCCAGGCCGAGGGCGGCGAGGGCGTCCTCGAGCAGTCCGAGCGAGTCGGTGAAGACGTGCAGGTCGATGTCGGAGCCCTTGCGGACGTGGCCCGTAAGCACGCTGCCGATAAGGCGGGGCTTCCACTGGTCGAGTGCCCGCATGAGGCGGAGGGCCTCGATGCGCATGGCAGCCAGCTCGCGCCCGCGGCTCTCGCCCTCGAGCATGTCGGCGAGCAGCTGGATCTCGTCGCGGATCTCGCGGTTGCTGGGGAGGTCCTGGACGCGGTCGGCGCCGAGGATCTGCCGCGCGGCCTTGCGCTTGGCGGTGAAGTACTCGTGCTCCTCGCGCGCGTACATCATGGACGCGGCGCGACGCGCGATCTCCCTGCGGGTATTCGGGTCTGACATGGATGGAAGTGCGCCGAAAAAAGCCCGGTTGTGAGACGGCGCGGGGCTGGGCCGGCGGTGTGCCGGTGGGGGAGTTTAGGCGTCGCGGCTGTCCTTCGCGTTGGTCTTCGCTGCGTGCTTGTCGCCGCCAACCCGGGACTTCGTCGAGGACTTCTCAGTCCCGGCGTCGTGGTGTTTCCCGTGCTTCTCGTCCTCGCGGCCCCAGTCCTTGCGCTTCCAGGGCTTGACGTAGCCCTCGTCGCCGGGCTGCTTGGGGACCTCCTTGACGGTGGCGGACTCGGCCCAGTCGGCCGGCTCGATGCGCTTGCCGTACATCTCCGCGTAGCACTGCGTCATCTCGGCGCCAAGCAGCAGGATGGCCGAGGAGTAGTAGATCCATACGAGCGCGATGGCCATGGAGCCCGCGGCCCCGAAGGAGGAGCTCACGGCGGCCTTGCCGAGGTACAGGCCCAGGCCGACCTTGCCCAGGGCGAGCAGCGCTGCGGTGATGAGGCCGCCGCGCCAGGTCTCGCGCCATCCGATCTTGGCGTCGGGCAGGTAGCGGTAAATGACGGCGAGCAGCGTTGAGATGATGCCGAAGCTGACTGCGAGGTCAACGATGTGCAGCACGGGCTCGGGGATGGCGACGACGCTCTGGATGCGCTCGGCCATTCCGGAGACGACGGCGCTGGAGGCGAGCAGCGCCATGAGGGCGACGCCCATCAGCAGCACGAGGCCGAAGCCGATGAGGCGGGTGCGGATGAGCTGGCCGATGGCGTGCCCGGGCTTGGGGCGGACGTTCCACACCTGGTTGAGGGCGTCCTTGAGCTGCTGGAAGAGGCCGGTGGCGCCGATGAAGAGGAGCACGAAGCCGACGACCATGCTCCAGATGCCCTGCTTGGGCTCGCTGGCGTTGCGGAGCAGCTCATCGATGAACTCGGCGGTCTTCGGGCCCGCGGCCGAGGAGACGCGCTGGATGATCTGCTGGCGGGCCTGCGTGTCGCCGAAGATGCGGCCGACGATGGCGAGCATGATGAGGATGATGGGGGCGACGGAGAAGATGGCGTAGTAGGACAGCGAGGCCGCGAGCGTGAGCGACCGGTTCTTGAAGAACGCGGTGATGGCGCTCTTGAAGAGCTTGAGGATGCCGCCCTTGCCCTTCTTGCCGGTGTTGTCGTGGGCGCCGCTGGGCTCGCGCTCGGACCTGCCCTTTGTGGAGTAGTCGGCCATGCACCGAGTGTGCTTCCGCCGCCTGAACAGCAATCAAACGTGCTACCGAGATGTCTTCATCGTGCCACCGAGATGTCCTCATCTCGGTGGATGGGACCGCGAATCAGGTCAGGAATCCGGCTCAGTCCAGCTCAGCCCAGCTCAGTCCAGCCTTCAGGTAGCCACCTGCATCTCCCGGACCTCACACTCCCGCTCGTGGCTGACCACCACCATGTGATTGCGGGGGATCTTCTGCCACCCCGGGTCATCGCTGAGTGGCTCGCTGGAGACGATCACCGCCCCGTGCCCCTTCTCGGGCGAGACCATCCGGCACAGCCCGCCCTCACAGACGTAGCGGCGGCCGGTGTGCACGTACAGCGATGAGGGCTCATCCGCGGTGGTGTACCGGCAGGCCACCGAGTGGTCGCCGTCGCTCACGGCAATGTTGAGGTAGCAGTCCTCGTCCTCCTCGGGCTTGGCGTCGTCGCGCTTGGCACCGCCGTTGACCGCGTGCTTGGAGAGGCGGGTGATGTACTCGACGGTGCGCTCCAGGGCCGCGGCCATGGCCTGCACCTGCTTGCCGGGGTGAGCCTTGACCTTCCCCCCCGAGGCGCCGACGCACGTGCCGCCGGCCTTGGCGACCTGATCGAGGAAGACGCCGAAGAGGTGCTCGCTGTCGGTGGAGCCTTTGACAGCATGGAAGGAGTCGTCGCTGAGGTCCGCGAGCACGCGCCGGCGGATCTCGCCGAAGCGGGCGACGTCGCCGTTGTGCATGAAGGCGTACGGCCCCGCGGCGAAGGGGTGGCAGTTGAGCTCGGTCACGGGGATGCCGCGCGTGGCGGCCCGCACGTGGGCCATGACCGTGCCGCTGCGGGTGACGCGGGCGAGCTCCAGCAGGTTCATGTTGCTCCACGCCGGCGACACCGAGCGGAACACCGCGGGCTTGTGCGAGAGGTCGGGCGCCCACCACGCGACGCCGAAGCCGTCGCCGTTGAGCGGCTCCTCGCTCTCCTTGCTGTGCACGCTCTGGTTGATGATCGAGTTGGCGGGCTCGGTCACCAGCGAGGCGATAGTCAGGGGCACGCCCTGGTAGAGCACGAAGCGGCACATGCGCAAATCTCCAAAGTGCAAAGGGGCAAAGGGCAAATCGGAATGCGTTCGTCATCGGCGCTCCGATTTGCCCTTTGCCAGTTTGCCCTTTGCTATTTTTCCTCGGCTCCTTCGTAGTTCCCCACCAGCCTGCCCGCCACCACGGTGAACATCACCGAGCCGCTGCCCAGGTCGACGCCGGGGAGGAAGTCATCGTCGAGCTGCTTGAGAATCTCGGGGACGTGCTCCTCGGTGAGGCCCGAGCCCTCGAGCAGGATGAGCGTGCCGGCGACGGTGCCGTCGGCGAGGTAGTGCAGGTCCACGGCCGCGGCGTCGCGACCCTCGCGCATGGCCAGGAACCGCTCGGAGCTGGCCGACCGCAGCACACGCTTCCATCGCACCATCACAGAGTCTCCTTAAGCAGCCGCGCGGCCGCGAAGCCCACCACCGCGAGCAGGGCGAGCGAGCCCACCAGCATGACCATGCACCCGGGTCCACCGGTTCGGTAGCCCATGCCGGTCCCGGGGATGCCGCTGGAGGTGTACCGCCGCCCGCGGGGTGTGACGCCGGTGCGGAAGCCGCGCCCGCCGACGGAGTAGCCGACGCCCGAGCGGCTGAAGTTGATGCGGAAGGGCCCCGCGTTCACCGACTTGCGGAAGTAGAACCCCATGGCGGGGGAGCGTACCGCAAGCGGCGGGCGCGTGCAGAAGCCTGCAATGGCGTCGCACGCTACGACATCTGACAGCAACCCCCGCACGCAGTCACGCCGCAACACCTGGTGTAAACCGGGTGTGCGGCGTGACGCTGCGCGTTGACTGAAAGCCCCAGGGGTCTCAGTCGACGTTTTCATCGCCGATGCGGCTGGGGCCGGTGCCCTTGCCGAAGCTGCCCGGGGTCTGGCCCGGCAGGTCGCAGTTGCCCAGCCCGCCCTTGAGCTCGCCGGCAGTGCCCATGCCCAGCCCCGGCGTGGTGGGGGAGCCGCCGGCATCGCCGAACTCGCCGCCGCCGCTGCGGTCGCCGATCTGGTTACCGGGGCCGGTCTGACCCTTGCTCAGCTGCTGCACCGATTCGCGGACGTGCTGCTTGGTGGTGTCGACCACGCGGTGGGCGACGTCGCGGATCTTCTCGCCGATAGGCTGCTCGCCGCCGACCTCGTCCTTGAGCTTGGTGCCCAGCTCGGTCGCGACCTGCTTGCCCTGCTCGTAGGCCTGTTGGCCCAGGTCCTTGGCGCGGTCCTTGACCTTGTCGCTGATGGGCCCGAGCAGCTCATCCTCCTTGCGTGAGGAGGGCACGAGCAGGCCGCCGACGACGCCTACCGCGAGGGCCGCGGCGCCGAAGGCGAGGGGCGTTTCCTCGTACATGTCGACGGTCTTGTCCTTGGCGACCACGGCCTGACGGCTGACCGTCTCGCCGTAGTGGTGCATCTTCTCGCGGGCGGCGGTGCTCATGTGCGAGACGCGCTCGCCCACGTGCGAGACCTTGTCCTTGGCGCTGTGCCCAAGGTTGCCGATGGAGTGGCCCACGCCGGAGATGCGGTCCTTGACCGACTCGAAGGCTCCGCCGGCTTTGTCCTTCATGTTCTCCATCATGCCGCCGGCGCGGTCCTTGATATTGGAGCCCATCTCGCCCACGCGCTCACCGATGCCGCGACCGCCGCCACGTCCGATGTGGCCGCCGCCCTCGCCGCGCCCGTAGCCGCCGCCGGAATCAACATCACCGGAGCGTCCGGGGAAGTACTCAGCGCCGGGGCTGAGCCAGTCGCGCTCGCGCCCGCGCCCGACCTCGTAACCCTCGTGGCGGCCCTTGCCGCTGAGGCGGTCGGCGACCATCCACACCACGCCCAGCCCGATGAGGGCCGCGGGCACGGGGTTGTCACGCGCGGCCTCCATGATGCGGCCGGGGGCGCGGCGCCCGGGGGTGGTGAAGACGTCCTTGACCTCGTCGATGAGGCCGTGGAGCGAGAGCTTGCTTTGAAGCTGGTTGGCGGTCTGGTCCATTTCGTACAGCTGGCGGTCGATGTCCCGCTTGATTTCTTCGCTGGAACGCTGGTCGGTGTCACGCCCCGCGGTCCGGTTGCAGTTGGACGCGTTGCGGGTGTCGGTGTCCTTGTTCATGAGACCTTCTCCTTGACCCACTCGCCGGTCTCCTTGAGAGACTGGGCGGTGCGCTCGGGGGTCAGGCTGGCGCACTTGATGCGGTCGAGTCCTTTCTTGATCAGCAGCCCGGCCACGCCGAGCACCACGAGCGACACGATGAGCGGGCTGAGCCAGCTGTAGACGCGAGGGCTCACGTCCGCGGCGTCGAAGATCGAGCTGAGCGCCGCCACGAAGGCGTGCAGCAGGATGATGGAGCCCGCCAGGGCGATCACGCCGCCGACGGCGACCGAGACCGCGTTCTTGGTGAATACCGAGGCCTTCTCGCGCATCTCGGCCTTGGCCAGGGCCACCTCGTTGCGGAGGAGGCTGCCCATGCCCGTGGTCAGCTCCTTGAGCATGGCGGGGATCGACTGCGGGCGGGTGTAGCCCCCGACGCCCGTAGTCGAACCTGAGAAACCGGTGCGCGAGGGGGCGGCGCCGTAATCGGTGTCGCCGGCGCGGGAGCGGCCCTGGGCCTCGTAAGCCGTGCTGCCGCCGAACGTCCCCGTGCTCCCGCTGTTCATAGTGGACGTGCCGCCGGAGTAGTCAACCGGGCACGACTGTGCGCCGGTCCCGGCGACGCTGCTGCCGATCGCGCCCGTCCCGCCGGTGTCGATCAGCCGTTCCTGGCCCGCGCCGGCGCCGATGTCGGGGCCGCGCTCGGGGTAGACGCGGTCGCCGCGGGTGGGCTCAAAGTTGTCCTTGCTGCCGCCCTTGGGGCCGGAGCCAACGCCGCCGAAGTTGTCCTTGCCGTAGTCTGCCATTACACACCCCCTCGCAGGTCCGGAGGCGTCTCCGGGGTCTTTGGTGTCACGTCGAACGGAGTGGCGCTGCCGCCCAGGCCGCTCTTGTCCAGCGGCCCGCGGGGCGGGTTCACGTCGATGGGGCCCGACGGCCCGTAGCTCCCGATCTTGTCCTGGGCGAGCTTGTCCTGCGCCCGCCAGGTGATGCCCACGTCGTCGCCGACGTCGCTGCCGCCGCTGTAGCTGTCGCGCCCGTAGTCATCACCCCCGCTGTAGCCATGCTCGTGGCGGGAGGAGGCCTTGAGGAAGCGCGAGATCACCACGCCCGCGAGCAGGCAGCCGCCCAGGAACAGGGCGGGCTCGCGCCGGGCGAAGTTCTCCACGCTGCGGATGATGTCGCGCGGCTCCTTGTTCTGGAGCATGTTCGCGGCGTCGTCCAGGCGCGACGCGATCAGGTCGGTGACGCGGGCGACCGTCTCGCCCCCGCCGCTTCCACCCTGATCCTGCCGCAGCTCGTCGCTGACGCGGTGCAGGGCCTGGGCGAAGCCGCCCACCTGCCCGGTCACGCGCTGGCGCTGCTGCTCGAGCATCTCGCCGGCGGTGCCCTTGAACTCCTGGCCGAGCTCCTGGGCGATGCCGCGGGCCTCGCGTGAGACCTCCTGCCCGATGTCGCGGGCCGCCTGCTTGCCCTTCTGGACAAACTGCTTCGCGCCCTGCACCGGCTGGCTGCCGCCGCCGTACCCGCCACCTTCAGCCCCGCGTCCAGGCCCGCTATCCATCGGGCCCGTGCGCACGTCATCGCCGGTGTCACGACCGGGGTTGTACCCCGTCAGCCCGGCATCCAGCCCGCTGTTGTTTCGGTTCGTTTCCATGCCCCAAACCTAGAGCACGGTGCCAGTTACCGCCGCCTTCTGAACCGGCAATAACCGGTTCTTTCAGCCCGCCAAGTGGCTTTGAGCGCGAAAGCAGAACCTTCCCTTTGGGTTCTTAGCGGGCGTTTAGCTGAAGTGATGCCCTGTGAGGGGCAGTGGCGCGGCGGCGCGGGGAAGAAGGTCTCTCGCGGAGGACGCGGGGGCGCGGAGGAAGAGAAGGGCTCTCGCGGAGGACGCGGTAGCGCGGAGGAGGATCACAAACAGAGATAGGACGGGCCACGCACGGTCCGCCCGCTCCTCCCTCCTGCCTGTCTTCGCGCCCCCGCGTCCTCCGCGAGAGATGCTCTTCTAAACTCACGAGGAGGCCGTGGCTGCGACCTACCTGCACCCACCCCCCAGCACTCGGAAGAACGCCTCGATGTCTGCATCGGTGCCGGTGTCCCCGTCCAGGTTGTAATCGGCCCCGCCGGGCGGGCACGCGGGGCAGCAGCTCCAGCCCAGGCACGCGAAGAAGGCCTCGATGTCGGCATCGGTGCCCATGTCCCCGTCACCGTTGAAGTCCTGCGTGAGGCAGGGCGGGAGCGAGCTCTGGATCGCCTGCCACTCCAGGGCCTGCAGCAGGTTCATGCCCTCGAAGCTCTGGTGCACGCCGTCCTCGGTCCAGGGTGCGGGCAGCGATGCGCCGGCGCCGCCGTTGACGGCGTAGCCGCCCGCCTGCAGCACGCCCAGCTGGTCGTAGAAGCTCCAGCCCTCCTCGATCGCCAGTTCGCGCATGGCCCGCCGGTTCAGCTCCACCCGCGAGGTGGGCCCGCCCGCGTCAAAGAAGCTGCCGTAGTACGGCACGAGCTCGACCACCACCTCCTGCGCCCCGCCCGCCCGCAGGGCGTCGATGTTCCGCTGCACCCCCAGGCGGATCACCCGCTTGCGGTCCTCCATCGTCGACTCGTAGGCGAAGCCCGCCGCCGGGTTGGCCCCCACCTCCCACCGCAGCAGCACGCGGGGGGCGCGGATGGTGGCCGCGTACCACTCCGCCGTCTCGGCCTCGCCGTACTTCCAGTCGGCGTTGTCGAATGGCGTCGTGATGGTGGCGGGCAGGTGGTCGGTGATGGACCAGCCGCCCACGGCGATTACCCCCAGCACGCACCCGACCTGCCCCGCCCCCGCGACCCCCGCGAAGTTGATGCGGGTGCCGATCCACTGGTTGCCCCTCCCCGCGTACTGGTGCCACTCGGCGATGCGGTGGGCCATGATCACGCGGAGGTTGGCGCCCGCCACGGCCGTCGGCATCACCCGCGTCACGATGCTCGGCGTCGCCGAAGCCCCCAGCGGCGGGGCGAACTCGGTCATCGCCGCCCACGGGTACGAAATATCGCCGCCCACGTCCAGCCCCAGCCGCACGCCCAGCGCGCGCCCGGTGTTGTCGGCCATTGCGTAGTACTCGACGCTCTCCACCGCCCGCCCCTGCGAGGGGTCGCCCCGAAAGAAGGTCCCGCCCGGGGCGCCCTGCGCGTTGCTATGCATCCAGCCCCCCGAGGTGCTGGCCACCACCGCCATGAACCCGGTCCACAGGTTCATGTCTGTCCCGGGCAGCACCCATTGCTCCGCGATGGAGTTGGGGAACCGGTTCATCCACCCCGCCCCCGGGACAACCGCCCCCGGCGGCGTCGAGCTCCGCTGAACATCCTGGAGCCCCAGCATCACCTGCCCGATGCCGTCCTCGGTCATCACGTTGCTCTGGTTGCCCTCGAACGCCAAGGCCGCCCACTGCACGTCCCACTGGCGGAAGATCCCGCCCGGCACCCGGTGGCGGGCCCACGCGCTGCGGGAGTCGCCGTAGATGACGATCCCGACGGTCCCGGTCTGCGAGTGCGCAAGCAAGTCCTTGACGGCGTGGAGGTTAGCGTGCTCGGTTGGCTGCGCAGAGAGGGGCCGAGCAGCCACGCAGGCCGCAAGGCCGGACAAAACGAGATGGATGTGCTTCATGGCCGCACGTTACTGTTGCGGGCGGCGGTGGTTGCAAGTGCATCGAAATATCTTTTGAGTGTATTGTGGGCGTTTGTTCTCGGACGTGAAACAGTAGCGTGCGATTCCGCAGACTTCACTTGGGGCGCGCCTACGAGAGGCACTCTGGCCGCGGTCTCTCGGCGTCGCACTCAGTAGCTCGGCGATCGGCGGCGTCCCCACGCGAGAGCGTTCGAACTTCACGGTTGCACCCTCGCACGCTTGCGTCCGGGCGGGTCGGGCAGACGTGCCGTCCGCAGGACCGGCGAGCCCTGCCACCAGCGATACCCAATGCGCAGTACGCTCCTGTGATGCAGCGGCGCTCGCGTCAGAAAGGCTGGAGCGCCGCGGCGGCGCAGTGGCCGCTGCCTCCCGTGCGGTTATGACCGGGGCGGGCTCGCGGGTGCTTCGCGGGCGTGCCCGGAGTGCGGAGCGGTCACCCGCGCGGAGGCATAGCGACGAGGACGTCGCCATGGCACGCAAGGAAAGCCTCCGAGATGTCGCCATCTCCGTGGCACGGCTCAGCAGGGGTTGCCGCCCAGCACTCGGAAGAAGCTCTCGATGTCCTGGTCGGTGCCGGCGTCGCCGTCGTTGTTGAAGTCTGAGCCCCCGGGGTGGCAGGTGTCGCAGCAGGTGCCGCCCAGGCAGGCGAAGAAGGCCTCGATGTCCTGGTCGGTGCCGATGTCGCCGTCGCCGTTGTAGTCGGAGGTTCCGCAGGCGGGGACGATGGTGAGCACGGCCGCGGGGCTGGGCAGCGGACCGCAGGCGGTCATGGCAACGACGTCGTACACGCCCTGGTCGGCGGCGGTGACGGGGTCGATGAGGAGACTGCTGGAGGTGGCGCCGGAGACGCGGGCGTCGTTGCTGATGGGCGCGCCGTCGCGGCGCCACTGCCACCCGCTCACGGCGCCGCTGACGCTGGCGGTCAAGGTGACGGACAGGCCCTCGTTCACCTGCTGTGACCCGGGGCCGCTGGTGAAGGCCACGCCCGGGGCGAGCAGCCACGCCTCAGTGAGGAGGCCGCCTGAGGCTGCTGACCCGCCAGCCACGACGAAGCGGCCGAGCCCAGCGTGCCAGACCATGCAGCCGGCGCGGCGGGCGGGCGGGTTGCCTGTGGTCGCAGTCGTGCTCCAGCCTTGCGGGGTTAGCGCCGACGTGGTGGTGATAGGGCCCAGGCTGTCGAAGCCGCCGGTGAGCACGAGCCGCTGGGCCGCGGGCGACCACGCCATGGCTCCGCCGCTGCGGGCGGGCGGATTGCCGCTTGCCCCCGGGGGCACTTCGGTCCACGTGGTGCCGTCCCACGCCCATGTCATGGTCCCGTACTGAACGGGGTCGAGCCAGGTGGCGCCGCCGAAGAGGATGACCTTCTGGCGGCTGGGGTCGTAGGCGATGGAGTGCTGACAGCGGGCGCCAGCGCCGCCGGCGCTGCGCTGGGTCCACGTGACGCCGTTGTATTCCCAGGTGTCGGCGACAAGTCCATCGGCAGCGAGGCCCCCGTGCATGACGACGACCTGCCGCAGCGGGTCATAGGTCATGGCGTGCCACCGGCGCGCGGGAGGACTGGCGGGCGTGGGCACAACGCGCCACGTGGTGCCGTCAAACTCGTAGGTGGTGCTGCTGGGTGCTTGCGGCGCGCCGGTGAGGCCGCCGAAGAGGACGATCACGCCGCGGGTGGAGTCGTACGCCATCGCATGCCCCGTGCGCCGCGGCAGGGGTCCGGAGGGCGACTTGAGCTGCCATGCGGCGCCGTCGAACTCGATGGTGGCATTGGAGACGGTACCGTCGGCGAGGGTGCCCCCGACCAGAACCGCGCACCCTCGGCCGCTGTCGTAGGCCATGGCGGCGCCCGAACGAGGGCTGGGGAGGGGGGCGCCGATGGTCCACGCCCAGCCGCACTGCGCGGCCGCCGGCGCGCTCGCAATGAGCGGAATCACCAGCCCGACCATGCCTGCTGTCCACGCGTGCATCGCTCGTGCCCCTGGAGCCCGGACCTTTGGGGCACCAGCGTACAGGACGGGCGCTGCGTTTGGAAGGGGTTCTTCGGGATGTCCGTGAGCGGGTTCATCGCGGCAGGTGGCCGCTCTTTACGTGCTGCCGCAGCGAGCGGAGCGTGGCACTGTCCGGGCTTCGGTGCTGCGAATCAGGCGGAGTGACGGGCCCTACCATCGCCCGCCGGGGTGTGGGGACCCGTGGCGGGGCTGCTACTACGATGGCCCCGGTCCAAGGAGGGTTTACAGCATGCGGATCAACGTGGTCGGGAAGAACCTGGAAGTGACGGACGCGATCCGGCAGTACGCGGAGACCAAGGTCGACCGGCTGACGAAGTACTTTGACGGGGTGCAGCAGATCAACGTGACGCTGACGGGGGCCAACGGGCACGGCACCAACGAGTTCGGGGTGGAGTTCGTGGTCGATGTGGAGAAGCACGCGGACTTCGTGTCGCACGTCTCCGACAAGGACCTTTACGCGGGCATCGACCGGGCGATGGAGAAGGCCGAGCGGCAGCTGCGGGACTTCAAGGAAAAGCTGAAGCTGGGGAAGCATTGAGGCAATAGTGGCGAAGTGGCAGAGTGGCAAAGTGGCAGAGTGCGCAAGCGGCTTCGGACGCGTGCTTTCTCACTTTGCCACTCCGCCACTTTGCCACTTTGCCACTTTCTTCCGGAGGAGTTCGTCTTGGTGAAGCTGACGGAGATCGTCGCGGAGGGGGCCATCGTCCCCGTGCTCAAGGCCACCGACCGCGACGGGGTGATCCTGGAGCTGGTGGACGCGCTGGTGAGCAGCGGCTCGGCCCCCGCGTCCATCCGCGACGAGCTGGCCTCCAAGGTGCTCGAGCGCGAGAAGCGCGGCAGCACCGGGTTCGGGCGGGGCGTGGCGGTGCCGCACGTCAAGAGCCGCGGGGTCAGCAAGATGGCCGCGGCCATCGGGCTCTCGACCCGGGGTGTGGACTTCAACGCCCTGGACAAGCAGCCGGTGTACTCGATCGTGCTGCTGCTGAGCCCGGAGGACAAGCCCGAGGAGCACCTGCAGGCGATGGAGGTCATCTTCAAGAACCTCAGCAAGGACACCTTCCGGCGCTTCCTGCGGCAGGCGGGCAGCGTGCAGGAGGTGCGGACGCTGCTGCAGGAGGCCGACGGCCAGCACCTGCCCGGTTGAGCGGGCGAGAAGGAACCGCGGTTGTCGGACACCTGCACCATCAAGGTCATGATCGTGAACCGGCTGGGCCTGCACGCGCGGCCCGCGATGACGTTCGTTGACCTCGCGACAACCTTCCCCTGCGAGGTCAAGGTGCGCAAGGGCGACACCGAGGTCGACGGCAAGTCGATCATGCAGATGATGATGCTGGCCGCGAGCAAGGGCAGCGAGCTGGAGATCACCTGCACCGGCGAGCAGGCGGAAAAGGCGGGCGCCGCCCTCAAGGCCTTGGTAGACGGCGGGTTCGAGGAAGAGTGACCGGTTGCGGGCGCGGCGCGGTAGGCTGGGGCGATGGCGCGGCGGTCATCACGGGCGAAGATGCTGGTGTTCGTGGTGCTCGCGCTCGTTGCGGGCGCGTCGCTCACATGGATGATCGCGTGGGGGTGTGCGCTGTGGGCCCCGGCGCCGACGCTGGCGGCGGGTCCGGGTTTGCGCGTGCGGATCGGCGCCACCACGTCGGCCGAAGAGGTGTGGCCGGCGGGCTGGCCGGCGATGCCGTCGGGGAGCTACCTCGACAATGAGTGGCGGTGGGAAGCGGAGTACGCGGCCTTCCAATGGCAGGGTCCCGGCTACGCAGCCACGCGCACGTGCACACTCGAGGTGGAGCTGTACGGCTGGCCGCTGCGCACCATGCGCCGCGCCGTGGCAGCTGACACCGGGTGGGTGCCGACCGCGCCGCCTCCGCCACCACCGAACCTGCCGCCGCTGCTGCCCTCGCCTCCGCAGCCCCCGCCGCCGCCCGCGCCGGTGCCGTCCACACCGGTCATGCGCTCGCTGGCCGCGCCCGCGTGGCTGCGCCCATCGCCCGCGTGCACGGGGCTTCCCACAGATGTGCTGTGGGGGCCCTTCATTACCAGCAGCGTCGCGATCGGTGCAGTGGTGCTGATGCTTGGGGCTGTTGCGCTGGCGGGCGCACGCCGTGCCCTCCGCCACATGCAGCGCTGCCCGGGCTGCGGCTACGACCGCGCGGGGCTGGGCGCCGGCCCGGCGTGCCCCGGGTGCGGACGCGCAGCGTGAGGCGGGAGAACACGCGGTGAGCTGGTCCGAGCCGGTGCAAGCCGGTCAGCCGCCGTTGACGCGGGATTTCAGCCCCTTCCACACGGTGAGTGGATGATTGTCACATGCATTCTCCGCGCGAGGCGCTGGCACGGTTGGTGGGGTTTGAGCGGGCGGGCGAAGTGCTCGATGTGATGGAGCAGGCGGTTGGCCGCGGGGCCGACCGCGAGGACGCTTCAGTCGCTCTCGAATATCGAGCTGAGCGGGCTCGCAACCGTGCACGGGCTGAGCGTGAACAGCCCGGACCGGCGCGAGCTGCTCGACCGGCTGACTGACTGCGCGGGGGCGATGGCGGCACGACGCCGCCTGCGTATCGCACGTTACGGAAAGGAGCACGGCATGAGCGACGACCTGAGCAAACGCGGCCGGCAGGACCGCGAGCGGATCAACGTCAATGAAGAGCACGAGCTGCGCCGCTGGAGCGACCGCTACGGCGTCAGCCCCGACAAGCTGCGCGAGACCGTGCAGCGGGTGGGCCCGATGGCCAAGGACGTGGAGCAGGCCCTTGGGCGCGGCGGGGGCAGCTAGTTCTGGGAGCGCGGGGAGGGGTGACCGCCGCCTACCGCTGGATCGAACAGGGTGCAAAAACAACGCAGGCCGGGCAAGCTGCCCGGCCTTTGTCATGGGAATGGGCCCGATTGGAGTCGAACCAACGACCTCACCCTTATCAGGGGTGCGCTCTAGCCAACTGAGCTACGAGCCCGCTCAGCCCTCCAGACCTATCGGCCGGAGGCAGGGGTGAGTATAGGCGGCTGTCCCGGCAGTCAACGGGTGGCACCGGTCTCCCGACCGGTGCTGGAGGGAGCGTCCGGGTGCCGCACCCCCGCGCCCAGCACCACCGCGACCAGCAGAACAGCCCCGACCGCGACGAAGCTCCAGGTCAGCCCCGCCCGCAGGTAGAGCTGCTGGGCGAGGGCAGGGCCGATCGCGGCGATCGCCCACGCCCCGCCCATCATCAGGCCGCTGGCCAGGCTGGTGCGGTGGGGGAGCAGCCGCTGGGCCATCGAGATGGTGATGGGAACGACGCCGGCGTAGCCGATGCCGCCCAGGACGGAGAACACGAAGGCCATTGGCACGCCGCCCAGCGGGCCATCGAGGCTGGTGACGAACGGGAACGCGGCGATGCACGCGGCCCCGGCGGCGGGCATCCACACCAGCAGCGGCTTTTCCATGCGGGGCTTCACGATGAGGCCGACGACCACGCCGGCGATGAGCATGCCGATGGACATGGCCGCCTGGAGCGGGCCATTGATCTCGCTGGCCTCGTGCCGGAGATCGGGGGTGAGGGCCCCGGCCGCGTGGTCGGCGAGCACGCGGGCCTCGCTCCAGCGGATGAGCAGCTGCACCAGCATCATGTTGACGACGAAGCGCACGACGTTGCTGGCGTAGAGCAGGCCGATGTCGACCCAGCGGCGGCGGCGGACATCGGCGGGGAGCGCGCGGTGCTCATCGCGCGCGGTGGCGTGCCGGTGCGGCACCCCGTGGATCGCCCACGCCAGGCCGATGCACGTGAGCAGGCCGGGGATCATGAGCCATGCGACGTTCTTGAGGCCCAGGTGCGTGACGAACTGGGGCATGATGAACCCAGCCCCGATCGCGCCGAGCATGCCCGCGGAGTAGAACATCGCGACGCCGCGAGCGCGACGGGCGCCGGAGAGGTGCCCCACGGCCGCGGCGGCGACAGGGTGGAACGCGCCCACGCCCGCCGAGCCGATGCCCTGGAGCACGAGCAGCATCCAGAACTCATCGACGTAGCCGATGAGGGTCATGGCGATGGCGGCGACCGCGGCCCCGGCGGTGCCCAGCCAGCGGGTGTCGTGCTTGTCGCTCCACAGGGCGGTGAGGGGCTGGATGACGCCGCTGGCGATGGAGCCAAGCCCGAGCAGGAGCGCGTCTTCCTTCGGCGTGAAGTAAGCGCTGAGCTGCAGGACGGTCACCAGCGGGATGATGATGTACGAGAAGAAGTCGACGACGCAGTGGGCGATAGAGACCCACCAGAGGCGTGCACCAGCCTGTGGTACGCTCTGAAAATCAGCATTCGATCGCACGGAGGGTCTGGACAAGGGGGACAACCATAGTCCCTGTATCTTCGCCTTTGATGTGAGCAGTCGCGTGGGCAGCGGTCAGAACCTCAATCTCTCGATTGCGACTCGTGTGGATTCAGGACCGTTTCAGCTGCGCCATCGCGTCAGCCCGATGTCTCACCACCCTCCGCGTATTGAACAGCGGCCCGATGGAACTGTCGTTCTCAGCCGAACGCATGCGGGCCAGTACTTCGTGCAGTTGGTGGCCTGCAGTGCATTGTTCATCGCTGGCCTCGTGGTCATTCTGCTCGACCCCACCGCAAGGCGTTTCAGCACCATCGACCTCACGACCAAGCTGACCGCGGGTGCCGGACTGCTGCTGCTTTGGTACTGCCGATACTGGTTTAGGGTCTCGCGTGTGGTAGTTCAGGAGGGGAGAGCATGGTTCCCTCCCAGCGAGGAGCGGCTCCCCTATCGGCTGATCGCCCACGAAGTGACGTCGAGGTTTGGTTTGCGCCGGATCACAACGTCCGTCGTGGTTCTCTACACCGAAAAGGGACGGTTCGTGGTCGCGAATGGCGAAACGGGTGAGCAGCTCGGAGAGTGCTTCCGAGCTGTCGAGTTTCTTGCGACCGATGAGGTTGAAACAGGCGCTGATCTCTTGGAGCGATATGGTCCGCTGATCTAGCGTCAGTGCTTGCCCGTGGACCCAAACCCACCGCTGCCGCGGACCGTCTCGTCCAGTTCGTTCACCTCGACCACGCCCACCTGCACGACGGGGGCGATCACCATCTGGGCGATGCGCATGCCGTGGGTGATGGCGAAGGGCTCGCGACCGTGGTTGATCAGGGGGACGATGACCTCGCCGCGGTAGTCGCTGTCGATGGTGCCCGGTGAGTTCACCGGCGTGAGGCCGTGGGTGGAGGAGAGGCCCGAGCGGGCGCGGATCTGGGCCTCGTACCCCAGCGGCACCGCCATGGCGAAGCCCAGCGGCACCTTGACGATCTGGCGGGGCTCGATGGTGATCGAGGCGATGGCCTCGGGCAGGCAGGCCGAGAGGTCCATGCCCGCGGCGCCGACGGTCTGGTAGCGGGGCAGCACGGCCCGGGGGTCGAGGCGCTTGATCCGAAGCGGGACCGACCCGGCCGCGACGGAAGGGGCCGGGAGCTTGATTTCGATGGTGTCGGTCGTCATGTGGGGGTCATGCCCTGGCGGCTCCGGTCGCGAGCTGCCCGGGGCGGGTGATGACCTCGGCGGGTCCTTCGTACCCCTTCTCCAGCTGCGCGATGAGCCGCTCGTACGCGTCGATGGAGCGGCGGGTTTCGGCGATGGCGTTGTCCAGGCTGCTGGCGCCGGTCACCCGCTTGTACAGGTCGCCCTTGGGCGAGGGGGTGGACTCGATGGTCTTCTTGGACTCCAGAAGCGCGCCGAGGAGCGCGGCCGCCTTGTCGCGGGCGGCGAGAGTGTCCTGAAGCAGCCGTGCTCGGTCGGTCATGGCCAAGGACAAGTATAAGGAACGCGCGAAGGGCAGTCTGCCGCCCAGGACCCGAACCTGGGGGAGAAGGCGCGGTCAGGCGGCCTTGGTCCGAGAATCACCGCCTTGGGGCGATTCAGGTGCCATTTCGGGCACGTGCCGCCGGATGGCCGAGAGCACCGACGCCTTGTCCACATGGCTCCGCATGCCCGAGAACTCGGCGATCATGGTCGTGACGTCGAAGTCGGCCCCCACGCTCGAGGCCAGGGCCATGATGCCGGGGTAGGGGGTGGGCAGGAGGGCTTCGGAGCCGTAGCTGAGCTCCTCGTGCAGCTTCTCGCCGGGGCGGGCGCCGGTGAAGATGATGTCGATGGCGCTGCGCCCGGTGTCATCGGCGGGCGGGTGGTCGGGGAGGCGGGGCTGGTAGCCGCTGAGGTGCACAAAGCGGCGGGCGAGGTCCGCAATCTTGATGGGGCTGCCCATGTCGAGCACGTAGATGGAGGGTGCCTGAGCGCCCTGCGGCTCGATTGCGGAGGCCTGGATCACGAGGGTGGCCGCCTCGTTGATGGTCATGAAGTACCGCGTCATGCGCGGGTCGGTGACGGTTATCGGGCCGCCCTCGGCGAGCTGGTTGCTCCAGATCGGCAGGACAGAGCAGGCCGAGCCCAGGACGTTGCCGAAGCGGACCATGCTGAAGGAAGTGCCGGGGCGGCCGGCGCGGGTTGAGCCGTGGGACTGCACGCCCAGGTGCTGCACGTACATCTCGGCGAGGCGCTTGGTCGCGCCCATCACGCTGGTGGGGTTCACAGCCTTGTCGGAGGAGATCATCACGAAGCGCTCGGCCCCGACGGCGAGGGCGGCGTCGGCGATGCTCTTGGTGCCGAAGAGGTTGTTCGTGACGGCGTGGGAGGGGTGGTCCTCCATGAGCGGCACGTGCTTGTGGGCCGCGGCGTGGAAGATGGCGTGGGGTTTCAGGGCGACCAGGTGCCGCAGGGTCTGCTCCGCGTCGACGACGTCGTGGAGGATGGCCTTGCGCTTGACCTCGGGGAAGCGGCGCCCGATCTGACGGTCGATCTCGAAGAGGGCGTTCTCGGAACGCTCCATCATGATGATCATCTCGGGCCGGAAGGTGCAGGCGATGCGGCAGAGCTCGCTGCCGATGGAGCCGCCGGAGCCGGTGACGAGCACGCGTTTGCCCGCGAGCACGCGTTCCACGGCCCGCCGGTCGATGCCGTAGGGGGTGCGGCCGATGAGCTCGACGAGGTCGATGTCGCCGGCGTTGGCCTTGGAGGCGGTGGGGGAGGCGAGCATGTCGCCAAGGGTGGGCACGAAACGCTCAACGATACCGCAGGCGCGAAGGATGGAGCGGACCTTGAGGATCACGGCGCCCTCGTTGGCGGGCAGGCTGACGATGGCGACCGAGAAGGGGTCAATGGCCTGAAGCGTGGGGAGTGAGTCGAGTGTGCCGAGGCTGCGGACGGAATCCTCGCGGAGGTCGGGGTGGTCGGTGAAGAGGTAGCCGACGGGGGTGATGCCGAGGGCGGTGATCTGGTCCCACAGCAGCGGCAGGGTGGCGGCGGTGCCGATGAGGATGGGGCGACGCCAGAGCGACTGCTCGCTGAGGGTGCGGTCGTGGGTGGCAGTGGGGGTGGGCGCAGCGGGGGTCATCAGGTCCAAACGGGCCTCCTTCCCCTGTATCGGCCGGGGCCTGCGTGGCCCGTGCATGATCGTGTTCTGCTTCTGCTACCCTGCGGCCATGATCTGCCGGATTACGGGGACGCTGGAACACGTGGATGGGCTTGGGCTTCGCATCGCGCCGGCGGGGTCGCCGTTTGCGTACGAGGTGCTTGCGCCGGCGTTTCTGGCCGAGCGGCTGAGGGCGCAAGTCGGGAAGCCGGTGACGCTTACGACCTTCGAGTACCTGGAGAGCCAGGGGCAGGGGACGAGCTTTATCCCGCGGCTGATCGGGTTCCAGGGGGCGCCGGAGCGGGACTTTTTCGAGCTGTTCACGACGGTGAAGGGGATCGGGAACAAGAAAGCTCTGCGGGCGATGGCCTTGGAGCCCGCGGCCATCGCGCGGGCGATCGTCGCCAAGGACGCCAAGGCCCTGACCAAGCTTCCGGAGATCGGCAAGCGGATGGCCGAGACGATCATCGCCGAGCTGCACGGGAAGGTGGACGCGTTCCTGACCGAGACGGAGATCCAGGACCTGAACGCCGCGGCGGAGGGCAAGCCCACCCCCGGACAGGCGGACCCGATCATCGAGGAGGCGGTCGAGGCGCTGATCGCGCTGGGCGAGGCGCGGACGGACGCGGAGGCGATGGTGAGCAAGGCGACGTCCCGGGCCAGGCGCGAGGGGCGGCAGCTGGGGAGCGCGACCAGCGTGATCGAGGCGGTTTTCGGGGCGAGGTCCAGCTAGGTCGCGCCCGCTAACGTCCGGCGGGTTCCGCTATCCTGAACGGCACATGCGTTACGCGATGATCATGGCGGGGGGGGCGGGGACACGCCTGTGGCCAATGAGCCGCAAGGACAAGCCCAAGCAGCTGATCCAGTTCATCCAGCGCCCGGGGGACACCAAGCCGCGCTCGCTGCTGGAGCTGGCGGACCGGCGGCTGGAGGGGCTGATCGAGCCCGAGCAGCGGTACATCTGCACGGCGGAGCAGTACCGCGGGATCATCCGCGGGCAGCTGCGTGACTACAGCGATGAGCAGATCCTGGGTGAGCCTGCGGCGCGCGACACGGTGAACGCGGTGGGGTTCGCGGCCGCGGTGCTCGCGAAGGAGGACCCGGAGGCGATCTTCGCGGTTCTGACGGGCGATCACGTGATCGAGCCGGAGGAGACGTTCCGCGAGCGGATGGACCTTGGGTTCCGGCTGGTTGAGAACGACCCGCGCCGGTTCGTGACGTTTTCGATCAAGCCGACGTACCCGGCGACTGGCTTTGGGTACGTCGAGCGCGGGTCGCCGGTGCGCGACCGCAAGCAGGGCAAGAACCCGGGCGTCGACGGCAGCAAGGAGCACGCGTACCAGGTGGCGCGGTTCGTGGAGAAGCCGGACGCGGCGCGGGCGCAGGTGTACGTGCAGTCGGGTGACTTCGGGTGGAACAGCGGCATGTTTGTGTGGAAGGCCGCGACGTTCCTGGAGGCGCTGGAGAGGTTCAAGCCCGAGAGCCATGAGGGGCTGATGAAGATCCAGGGCGCGTGGGGCACGAAGAAGGCCAAGGGCGTGCTGGCGGAGGTGTACCCGACGCTGCCCAAGATCAGCGTGGACTACGCGGTGATGGAGCCGGCGGCTCGCGAGTTCCAGAAGGCCGAGAGCAAGGGGCAGGAATCACGCTTCAGCGTGTGCACGGTGCAGATGGACCTCAAGTGGCTGGATGTGGGCAGCTGGCCGAGCTTCGCGGAGACGGTCGCCGGCGACAAGGCCGGCAACCGCACGACCGGCGAGGGCACGAGCATTGTGCTGGGCGGGAAGAACAACCTCGCGGTAACGAGCGCGGGTCACACGATGGCGATGCTGGGGTGCGAGGACCTCATCGTGGTGCACACGCCGGACGCGACGCTGGTCATGCCGCGGGCGAAAGCGGAGGAGCTGAAGGCGCTGCATGAGCTGGTGGATGGGAAGCTGAAGTAAGCGTCAACGAAAAAGCCCAGGGATCATGATCCCTGGGCTTTGGATTGTCGTTCTCTGAGGACTACGTCAGGCAGGGCTCGGCACCGCCCCCGGCGGGAGGTCGGTCCCCGGCTCCTCCTTCACGATCGGCTCGAGGCCGCGCTTCTTCGCGGCGGCGTTGAGCATCTCGGTGACGGTGGGGCGGGTGAGGGCCTGGCCGGAGAGCAACCGGTCCACGTCGTCGCTGCTCAGGGTCTCGTGCTTGAGCAGGGCCTCGGCGACCACGACCACCTTGTCCCAGTTGGCTTCGAGCAGGCGCTTGGCATCGGCGTAGGCCTCCTCGACGAGGCGGCGGACCTCCTCGTCGATGAGCTTGGCGGTCTCCTCCGAGTAGTCCTTCTCGGGCATGAAGGTCTCGCGGGTGTCGACGGGGGCGTAGCGGACGAAGCCGAGCCGATCGCTCATGCCCCACTCCAGGATCATGGCGCGGGCGATGTTGGTCACCTGCATGATGTCCTGGCTGGCGCCGGTGCTGGTGTCGTTCATCGCCTTCTGCTCGGCGATGCGCCCGCCGCAGAGGATCTGCATGGTGGCCCGCAGCCACTTTAGGCTGTAGCCCATGCGGTCCTTCTCGGGGAGGCTGAAGGTCGCGCCGCCGGCGGCGCCGCGGGCGATGATGGTGACCTTGTGCAGCGGGTCGGCGTCCGGGAGCATGCGCTGGAGCACCGCGTGACCCGCCTCGTGGTAGGCGACAAGCTTGTTCTCGTCCTTCTCGCGGATGCGGCTCTTCTTGGCGCGCCCGAACTTCACTTTGTCGCGGGCCTCCTCGAGGTCCTCCTGCTCGACCGATTCCTTGTTGGCCATGGTGGCGGCGATCGCGGCCTCGTTGATGATGGCGGCGAGGTCGGCGCCGCTGAACATCGGGGTGCCGCGGGCGATGCGCTCGAGGTCAACAAAGGGCGAGAGCTTCACCTTCTTGGCGTGCACGCGCAGGATCTCGAGGCGGCCCTTGAGATCGGGCAGCGGCACCGTGACCTGGCGGTCGAAGCGGCCGGGGCGGATGAGGGCGGGGTCGAGCACGTCGGCGCGGTTGGTCGCGGCGATCACGATCACGCCGTCGGCGGCCTGGAAGCCGTCCATCTCGACAAGGATCGCGTTGAGGGTCTGCTCACGCTCGTCGTGCCCGCCGGTGGTGAAGCCGGAGCCGCGCCGCCGGCCCACCGCGTCGATCTCGTCCAGGAAGATGATGCAGGGCGAACTGTCCTTGGCCTGCTTGAAGAGGTCGCGCACCCGGCTGGCGCCCACGCCCACGAACATCTCGACGAAGTCCGAGCCGCTGATCGAGAAGAAGGGCACGTCCGCCTCGCCGGCGATGGCCTTAGCGAGCAGCGTCTTGCCGCAGCCGGGCTCGCCGACGAGGAGCACGCCGCGGGGGATGCGCCCGCCGAGCTTGGTGAACTTCTTGGGGTTCTTGAGGAACTCGATGATCTCGGTGACCTCTTCCTTGGCCTCGTCGATGCCGGCGACGTCGGCGAAGGTGATCCCGGTCATCTCCTTGTTCATGGTGCGGTGGCGGGACTTGCCGAAGGAGCCCAGCATGCCGCCGCCGGCGCCCGCGTTGCGCAGGCCGCGGCTGATGCCGTACCAGAGCAGCATGAGGAGCAGCACGGCGGGGGCGAAGAGGATGAGCAGCTGCACCCACTGGGCGCTGGGCTCGGTCTTGAAGTCGCCCTTGGTGATCTCGTTGACGAGGTCGAAGGCCTTCTCGCCGGTGCGGGCGTTGAGGGGGATGGTGACAGTGGTCTCGGCGTTGGAGTCCGGGCCCGCGACCCGCTTGGCGATCACGGCGTCGTCGCGCAGGACGACGCTGTTGATCTGACCGTTGTTCCACATGGTGCGGAAGTCGTCGAAGGTGATCTTCTCCCCATGGCCGGGGGAGTTGAACATCATGAAGATGAGGACGCAGAAGATCAGCATCGAGACGATGCCGAACAGGCCGCGGTTGGGGGCGGGCTTCTTGTCGCCGGGGCCACCCTGCCCGTTCCCAGGCCCGCCGGGGCCGCCCGGGCCTTCGGGGCCGCGGCGCTGGCGGGGCCCCTCGGCCATCAGGGTCCGCAGGCTGTGGATGGGGCGGGTCAAGCTCAACATGCGATTCGGCAAGGGGTTGTAACCTCTCTACAGGCCCGGTTCGGGGGCCCACTCGTTCTTTCGGCATCATCCCCGGCCAGATGCACCCGGACCCACCAGCCCCCGTGAAAAGGTAGGCCCGCTGCCCGCACAAACCCTTGGCAGCGGCCGAAGACCGGGGACCGGCTGAGTGCTGGCCGATTGACCTCTTATACGCCGCGGATGGGCGGGCAGGCTTACCAGCTGGCCCGCATTTCGGCCACCACATCCCGGGCAAGCCGCTGGATGGCGCCGTGCTGGGCCGTCTCGATCCGTTCGCCCGTGGGGCGGGCGGGCACGAAAGTGTCGGTGGCGGCGAAGTTCTTGCGCGACATCAGGACCTTGCCCGAGCGGGCGTCGCGCCACTCGAAGTCGATGGTCAGCTGGAACGCCTGCTCCTGCACCAGCCCCGTGGTCTTGTCCAGGGTGAGGCGGCGGAGCTGGGCATCAGTGATGGTGGCGATCAGGCGGGAGTCGGCGTTCGCGGCCGAGACCACCTTGAGGCCGCTGCTGGCCTGCACCTGCTTGATGACTGCTTCGGTGAGCTGGACCTCCAGGCCGGGGTAGTAGGTGCGGTTGTCGAACACGGGGATGGTGACGGTGCGCACGCCCTCGGGGTAGGTGGAGGCGAACGAGTAGCCCTTGGATGGGTTGGAGGAGCAACCGGTGAGCAGTAGCAGTGCGAGCAGCAGCACGTGCCACCGAGATGAGTTCATCTCGGTGGTTTTCTTCTCCGGTACTCGCACGTTCGGCTCAGTCATCGAGCGCTGTCCTTACTTCTTGGCCGTCTCGTCCACGATCACGTCCACCCGCGCCTCGGTCTTGACCCAGCCCTTGTCCTGCATGGTCTTGAGCCCCTCGGCCGCGGCGGCGGTCGCGGGGTGCTTCTGCACGAGGCGGGTGAGGGTGAGGCGTGCGGAGGGATCGTCGCCGCGCTTCATGTACCAGTTGGCGACAGTGAGCATCTGGGCCGCGGCGGACTCGTCGAGGCGAACGATGAGGGCGTCGGAGAGGCCGGCGTCATGAGCCTCGCGCGGGTACAGCTCCTGGTACGCCTTGATCTGGTACTGGGCCTCGATGAGTCCGGAGGCGTCGTACTTGGGGCCCTTGAACTGGGCGATGGTGGCGTAGATGCGCCGCTCCATGGCCTTCTGCCGCATCTCGCTCTTGGGGAAGAGGATCACGAAGCACTCGTAGGCGGTCGCGGCCATCTTGAGGTCGCGCTCGCGGTAGTAGTAGTCGGCGAGATCCATGAGGGCCTGCTCGGCGAGCCTGCTGCCGGGGAGGCGCTCGTTGATCCGGACAATGATCTCTTCCGCGATGTCCACGCCGGACTCGATCCGCAGGCCCCAGATCTTGCGCTTGAGGCCGTTGAGGTACTTGTTGGCGACTTCCAACTCGCGCTCGAGGGCGGTGGGGAAGGCGTCGCTGTAGGGGTGGTTGCGGGCGACCTCCTCGGTGTCGAAGAGGGCCTTGAACTCGTTGTGGCGGGCGATCTGGGCGGTGGCGCGGAGGACGTAGGCCTCGGGGAGCGCGGGGCTGTCGGAGGTTTCGTTCTCCTCAATCCAGGCGTTGACCTTCTCGTAGGCCTCGTCGAACTGCTCGCTGGCGATGTGGCGGCGGACCTCGGCCATCAGGGCGCGGTCGGGGTCCGTCTCGGCGATCACGACGGGCGTCACCTCGACGGGGCGGGCGGGCTGCGTGGTCGCGCCGGTCTGCGGATTCTGCGCGTTCTGGCCGTGGGCCATGCCGGCCAGGGCGAACGCGAGCAGGCATGAAGTCCATCTCATAGGGAGCGAGTCTATCGGGCGTCCCGCGTCGGTGCCTGAGGGCTGGGGGCGATGCCCGACGGGAACCCGCCGCCGGTATCATCCAATGAGAGGTCGGAGGGTGAGCCGGTGGAATCGGATTCACCCGGGCCGGCGAACCCCCTGCCGCTGTTCACGATCCGTTCTGCAATGACCCCGGGCCGGTCACGTTCATCCCTTCCTAGGCCCTGTTCGAGTCTCTGATCTTGTTCTGTCACGACGTTTGCACGATCGCTCCACATGAAGAAAGCACTCCTCATCCTGGTGGTTCTCCTCGCTCTCGGCGGGGGTGGCTGGTTCTATTGGAACAAGACCCGCGATAACGACAGCGCGGCCGAGCAGCCCGCCATGCAGACCGCGACGGTGGCCCGCGGCAACATCTTCCAGGCCGTGCCCAGCACCGGGCGGGTGGTGTCGAACCTCGATGTTGAGATCAAGGCGCGCGCGGGCGGGCAGGTGGTCAAGCTGCCCTTCGATATCAGCCAGGAGGTCAAGAAGGGCGACCTGCTGCTGCAGCTGGACCCGACGGAGCAGCAGCGCACGGTGTCGCAGCGCGAGGTGAGCCTGACCATCGTGCAGGCGCGCCTGGCCCAGGCGAAGCAGAACCTGGTGATCGCGGAGCAGGAGGTGGTGACCTCGCGCGACCGGGCGAACGCGGCCTTGGCGTCGGCGCAGGTGCGGGCCAAGGAGGCCGCGGACCGGGCGGAGCGGCGGCGGCAGCTGCTGGCGGAGAACCTGGGTTCGCAGGAGGACTATGACGCGGCCATGACCGCGGCCGCCTCAGCGGCGGCGGAGCTGGAGAACGCCAAGGTGCAGCTCCAGGAGATCAAGACCTCGGAGCTGGCCCTCGAGGTGCGGCGCGAGGATGTCAAGCTCGCCGAAGCCCAGGTTACGGACGCGCAGATCGCGCTGGACCTCGCGAAGACGCTGCTCGGGTACACCACGGTGACCGCACCGATCGACGGAGTGGTGGCGTCGCTAACGACGCAGACGGGCGCGATGATCGCGTCGGCCACCACCAACGTCGGCGGCGGCACGTCGATCATGATTCTGTCGGACCTCTCGCGGGTGTTCATCCTCGCGGCGGTTGACGAATCGGACATCGGGCAGGTGGAAGTCGGGCAGGATGTGGACATCACGCTGGACGCGTACCCCGGCAAGAAGTTCGAGGGCAAGGTGGTGCGCATCGCCACCAAGGGCGTGAGCACGAACAACGTCGTGACGTTTGAGGTGAAGATCGAGGTCGAGGGTCCGAACAAGAAGCTGCTCAAGCCGGAGATGACGGGCAACGTGCAGATCATCGCGGCTCAGAAGGCCGATGTGCTGACGATCCCCATGGCCGCGGTGCAGCGGAAGGAGCGGCAGCAGGTCGTGACGGTCGTCAACGAGGACGGCAGCACCACGGACGTACCGGTGAAGGTGGGGCTGAACGACGGCGAGAAGTACGAGGTGCTGGAGGGGCTGAAGGAAGGTCAGAAGATCCAGTACCGCGCCGGGGATGAGATGAGCCGCTGGCGCGCGGACCAGCAGAACCGGCCGCGCGGCATGGGCATGCCCGGCATGGGCTTCCCCGGTGGTGGTGGTCGCGGCGGCGGTGGGGGGCGGCGATGATCGTCGGTCGCGACCTCGTCCGCACGTACCGCCTCGGTGACAACGTCGTGCGGGCGCTCAACGGCGTGTCGCTGACGATCAACGCCGGTGAGATGGTGGCGATCCGCGGACCGTCGGGCTCGGGCAAGTCGACGCTGATGAATGTGCTGGGGTGCCTGGAGCGGCCGGACTCGGGCACGTACCTGCTGGAGGGGCAGGACACGTCGAAGCTGTCGAGCGACAAGCTGGCGGAGATCAGGAACAAGCGGATCGGCTTCGTGTTCCAGACGTTCAACCTGCTGCCGCGGATGACGGCGCTGGAGAACGTGGAGCTGCCGCTGCACTACGCGGCCCGGCACGATGCGAAGGAGCGGGCGCACGAGGCTTTGAAGGTTGTGGGGCTGGCAGACCGCACGCATCACGAGCCCAACCAGCTCTCGGGCGGTCAGCGGCAGAGGGTGGCGATCGCGCGGGCGATCGTGAGCGACCCGGCGATCCTGCTGTGCGACGAGCCGACCGGGGCGCTCGACTCGCGGACGGGCGAGGAGATTCTGAACCTGTTCAAGTCGGTCAACGCCCGCGGGCACACGGTGATCATCGTGACGCACGACCTGGGCGTCGCTCGCCACTGCCAGCGGGAGATCTACATCAAGGACGGGCAGATCACGATGCCGCCGGAAACCGTGGCGGGGACCCTTCACGAGGAGGTCGCCCTGCCATGATGCTGTGGATGATCGTGAAGGTGGCCCTCAAGAGCCTCGCGGCCAACAAGCTGCGGAGCGTGCTGGCGATGCTGGGCATCATCATCGGCGTTGGCGCGGTGATCTCCATGCTCGCCATTGGCGCGGGGGCCAAGAAGAGCATCATGGACCGCATGTCGGCCATGGGCACGAACCTCCTGATCGTCCGCCCCGGGCAGCGCGGCAGCATGGGCGTGATGTCGGGCACGCAGCAGAACCTCACGCTGGAGGACGCGGAGGCGCTGCTGGGGGTGGAGGGCGTGCACGCGATCGCCCCGGTGGTGGGGGGCAGCGGGCAGATCAAGTACCTGAACAAGAACACGCGGAGCAGCCTGGTCGGGACGACCCTGACGTACTTCACGCTGCGCGACTTCAAGATCGAGAAGGGGCAGAAGTTCACCGACCTGGACGCCGATCGCATGGCGCGGGTGGCGGTGATCGGGCCCGTCACGGCCACCAACCTGTTCGGCGACATCGACCCCATCGACAAGGTCATCAAGATCAACGGCATCAACTTCCGCGTGATCGGCGTGATGAAGAGCAAGGGCGACCAGGGGTGGTTCAACCCCGACGACCAGATCATCATCCCGCACACCACGGCGATGAAGCAGGTGCTGGGGCAGGACCGGCTGCGGGAGATCGCGATCCAGGCGGAGGAGGGCGGGGACCTCGCGAAGGTGCAGGAGGATATCGCGTCGCTGATCCGCAAACGTCACCGCGTGCAGCCGGGTATGCCCGACACGATCGACATCCGCAACCAGGCCGCGATGCTGGAAGAGGCCAACGCGATGAGCCGGACGTTCACAGTGCTGCTGGGGGGTATCGCTGGGATCTCGCTGCTGGTGGGCGGCATCGGGATCATGAACATCATGCTGGTAACGGTGACCGAGCGCACCCGCGAGATTGGCGTGCGTAAGGCGATCGGGGCCAAGAACAAGGACATCCTCAGCCAGTTCCTGCTCGAGTCGCTGCTGATGTCGGGCATCGGCGGGCTGCTGGGTGTGGCGATGGGCGTGGGCGGGGCGCGCCTGCTGCCGATGCTGCTGCCCGACTTCCAGTCGCTGGTGGAGCCCTTCAGCATTATCCTGGCCCTCAGTTTTTCCGCGGCCGTGGGCGTGTTCTTCGGCTTCTACCCTGCGTGGCGGGCCGCCAAGCTGGACCCCATCGAGGCCCTGCGTCATGAGTAAACCGATCCGTGCCACCGAGATGTCCTCATCTCGGTGGTTCATCGCCCCGGTGCTGATGCTCGGCTTGCTCGCCGGCTGCACCGTCAACCAACGCGCCGAGGTCGACACCTACCGCGCCGTCCTCGACGAGCACGCCCCGCGCGAGCGGGTGGAGGCCCCGAGCACCGAGCAGCCCCTCACCCTCCAGCACGCCCTCTACCTCGCCAACCAGAACGACGAGCAACTCTCGATCCGCGGGGAGCAGTACCTCCAGTCGCTCATCGCCCGCGCCCGCGCTGCCAACGTGTTCCTTCCAAGCGTGTCGGCGTCAGCCTCGCACAACCTCAACGTCAACGGCTCGACAGCGCGCAACTCCACCAGCGCGAGCGTCGGCGGGTCCATCCAAGTGTTCAACCTGCGGTCGATCCGCAACCTCGAGCAGGCGCGGGTGCTGAGTGAGGTTTCGCGCCTCGACCTTTTGGACCTCCAGCAGACGGTGCTGCTGGGGGTCGCGAACAGCTTCTACCAGGTGCTCACCGCCGAGGAGCAGGTGCGGGTGCTGCAGAACTCGCTCGCGCTGCGGGCCGAGCAGCTGCGCGACGTGGAGGCCCGCACGCGCTTGGGCATCGCCCGTCCGCTGGACCTGGCTCAGGCGCAGGCCGACGAGTCCTCCACGCGCGTGTCGCTGATGCAGGCCCAGAGCAACGCCCGCCAGGCACGCACCACGCTCGCGTTCCTGCTGGGGCTCGATTACATCGACAACCCGCTCGCGGACCAGTTCGCCCCGCCCACATCGCCCAGGCCCGCCATCGAGTTCGAGCAGGACGCGGTGGATCATCGGCTGGATCTGGCCGCGGCCCGCAGGTCGGTGGAGGTGGCGTCCATTGGCGTCAAGGGCGCATACGCCCAGTACTACCCGAGCGTGAACCTCAACACGTCCTTCCTGCTCTACTCGAGCGCGGGCAGCGGCAACCCGTGGTCGCTCACGGCGTCGCTGCTGCAGCCGGTGTTTGACGCCGCGCAGACCTACCAGGACGTCCGCGATGCGCTGTCGGGCCTGCGGCAGAGCGTGATGCAGCAGGACCGACTCGCCCGCCAGATCCACGAGGACGTAACGCTCGCGTACGAGGACTTCATCACCTCTACGAGCAAGCTGCGGGAGCTGGAGATCAGCGTCACCGCGGCGCAGCGGGCGTACGACCTGGCCGTGGCGCAATACCGGGTTGGCAACGCGAGCAACCTCGACCAGCTCACTGCGCAGGACCAGCTGCTGAGCGCGCAGCTGCAGCTGAGCAACGAGCGGTTCAACCAGAAGCTGTTCTACCTGAACCTGCTGCGGGTGACGGGGCGGTTCGGGCTGAACACGCCGAGCGAACTGGGCCTTGGCGGAACCTGAGCGGACGTGTAGGTCTTCTATGGCCTCGATGTCCTCTACAGAACGTGTCAGAGGCCTGCCCTTCGGCTGCTATCTTCCCCTGCCGCGGCTCACGCCGGGCGAGAGGAAGAGAGAGACATGCGTTACACGATTGCGCTTGCCGGCGCGCTGGCCGCGGCCTCGGCCGCTCACGCCAACTTGACCGTCTTCGACCCCACCATGGCCGACGCGGACTGGTCGCTGACCAAGGTGCACGACACCACGCCCATGGGCGATGCTCAAGGGACCGGCCTCGCGCAGGCGACGGGCGGCAACCCCGGCGGGTACCGCTTCGGGGTGCACAACTGGCAAATCGTGCCCTCGGGGGTCAGCATCGCGTTCGCCCACCTGAGGAGCGGGGCGGTGTGGATGCCGTCGGGCGCGGGCGCGATCACCAGCGTGAGCGTGTCGTTCGACGCGGCGTGCTTCCAGGCGCCGCTGGTGAACGCGGTGGCGCTGGGGCTGGTGTGCGTGCAGAACGGCGACTTCTACTTCGCCGTGACCTCGCCCAGCGCGGCCATCGCGGGCAACGGCTGGAGCACGTTCTCCGGCACGTTCACGCAGGCGAGCTTCCAACCGCTGGTGCCCGGGGCGCCGAACAACCTTGACTTCTCGAGCGCGGGAGCGCCGATCCAGTTCGGGTTCTACTCCGCGAACGGCGGCTCGGGGGCGAGCATGCGGAATGGTGCGACGTTCGGGGTTGACAACTTCAACCTGACAATCGTGCCGGCGCCGGGGGTGCTTGCCCTCGCGGGGCTGGGGGCGCTGGCTGCGGGTCGTCGCAGGCGGTGAAGGCCGCTCCGCGCAAGGGCCCCGAGGCTTCTTCAGCCTGAAAGGCTGGCGTTGAGTAGCCGTGGGCAATGCCCACGGTAGCCGACGCGACATGGCTCGCAGCCTGAATGGCTGCATACGCGACTACGCAGTCGCCGCCGCGCCCGCTCCACACTCGGGGCACGCCGCGCCATTTGAAAGCCCCGTGCGGGAATAACCACAAGCGCGGCAACCGGAGCGGGGACGTTTACGCCACGCACTCCGAAAGAGCCATGCCGAGGGAACGAGTGACGCCACGCACACCCACGCCATCGAGAAAGAAATGGAGAGCCCGCCCCCGAAGGTCGGAGGTCGAGGACTCACGATCTGCTGGATGTCGGCGGGTGTGAGGCTCGCCCAGGGATCGGTCGGCTTCGTGATGTAGGCGACGGGTCGATGCCAGCGCGACGAACGCGGTCCAGTGCCATTGAACACCTGCTGCACGGTGGCGGTGCCATCTTCGTGGTGAGTCACAATGATGCTGGTGGTCCAGGCGTCGTAGATCTGCAGCTTCGAGTCCTGGATCTCGCCGGTGCCCCAGAAAAACCAGACTCGTCCACGTGGGGCGATGGAGGACACGAGTCCCCACTTCGCAAGGAGCACTCTTCCAGCGGAATACTCGCACAGCACCGCCGTCAGCAGTGGGATCACGACGAACGCGACCGCCACCCACACCCGCCAGCTCCTGAGCATCCATCGCATGGGCTGCACTCCGGACCACACCCCGCCGGCGTGCCTCGATCAGCCCTTCTTCGCGGCCTTCTTCGCCGTTTTCTTGACCACCTTCGTGGCAGCCTTCTTGGCCGCAGGCTTGTCCGCCTTCGCGGGTCCGCGCGGCTTGCCCATTGCGGCGAGGGCGGCCTCGTAGTCGGCGATGTACTTCTTCGCCGGCAGCCGCTTCACCGCCCGGCCCACGACCTCGAGCGGGATGTCGTCGAGCTTTTTGAAGCGGATGCAGGACTTGCCCATGTCCAGCTTCTTGCCGGTCTTCTTCCAGTCCTCCACGAACTTCTCGCGCTCGCCCTCGTTGCCGTACACGCAGTTGAGGTAGAGCGAGACGTAGCCCTTTCGCGCGGCGATGCCGGCGAAGGGCAGCGGCTGCCTCGGGTCGCAGTGGTAGCCGGCCGGGTAGACCGAGTGCGGCACGCAGTAGCCGATCATGCCGTACTGGATGCCCTCGCTGTACTCCTTGTCGAGGTTGTCGAGGATGGTCTTCCGCACCGCCTCGACCGAGGCCCTCTCATCGGGGGAGAGCGTCGCGAGGTACTCCTTGACCGTGGTGGCTTTGTCGGGCATGCGGGCAGTCTACCGGCGGGAATCGTCAATGCGAATGGCAGTTCGAGCCGCCCGCAATCCGCCTTTCACGCGCCCCCAACCACCCCGGCGGTACGGTCCATCTGCACACCACCATCAAGGAGCACAGACCATGGCCGGTCGCAAGGCACCCGGAGCAAACTCCAACGCACGCATCACCAACGACAAGGTCACCCGCATCGGCGGCAGCGGGGGGCGGGCGATCGAGGGCGGGATTCCCGAGGCGGGACGCCCCGGGCGGGGCAGCGCGTTGCAGGGGCCGCGCCAGGACGCCAAGGGCGGGCCCGAGGGGGCTAACCAGGGCGGTGCGCCGCGCGGCGGCTCGCGCGTGGAGCCCAGCCACGCCCACGACATGCACCGCAAGGACCGGCAGCTGAGGTCCAAGCGCAAGGGCGACTAACGAGCCGATCGCGCGAGCGATCGTCACCCGGCGCGTCGTGAAGTGAACAAGGCCGCGGAACGGAAGCCCGCGGCCTTGTGTCCCCAATGTTCTGTCGTGAGATCAGGCGCGCCGGCGACGGCTCGCCATCAGGCACCCCATCGCCAGTCCAGCCACCCCTGCCGGAGCGGGCACCACGCGGATTGACACCGCATCGATGGCCACGCCCGCCGCGGCCGCGCCGCTCAGCCCTTGAAAACGCAGCCGATCCAGCCCCGTGCCCAGGACCGTGACGCTGTGGAGCGTCCAGCCCATATCGGCCCCGCTGCGACCGGCCGTGCTGTGGGAGAAGCTGCCCGCAAGGGCGTCGTTCCAGAGCACGTTGAGGTTCATTACCTGCGGCCCGGACCACACGTTGCCCGCCATGGCGAAGGTCACCTCATAGAGGGTGTTCGCCGCGGTGGTGACGTCCTGGTAGATGCCGCTGGGGGCACCGACGCCGGTGAGGTCGATCCAGTAGCTTCCCTCGTAGGCGGAGAACTCGAGGCCGGGCAGCTGCGCGTTGGGCGTGGCGTGCACGAACTCAATGCCGTTGGGGCCGGCGCAGGTCCAGCCGCCGAAGGTCTGGCCGGGGCTGACGGATTGGAACCCGGTCCCGGGCAGCTCGAAACCGCCGTTGATGATGGATGCGCTGGCGGAACCCGCGGCGCACACGCACAGACACACAGCCGCAATCAATCGCATGGTGATGCTCTCCTCCAGGGGCAGGAAAATAACCGTGAGAGCCGGGAATTCAAGGGGTTGCGGGGAATCTGCGCGACTTGTTTGGCGCTCAGACGGGCGATAAGAAAAATCGGTGCGAGGCGTGCCGGGTTGTTTCAGGTGCACGCCGAGCCGGGGCTATCTCAGTTCCCGGCGGGCCCGTGTGTGAAGCTGGGCAAGCCCATCAGTACCCACGGCGGCGCGCCGGAGGGTCGGGTGGGATTGCTTGCAGTTGAGACCCCGGGTCGCGCCGATGTAATCTGCACACTCATGGCCTATTTCCGCTCAACGTCACTCGCGCCGCTCTCGGTGGTGATCGCCTGCGCTCTCTCCGCCAGCGCGCGGGCGGACCTTGTCCGATGGATCAACCCCGCGGGTGGTTCGTTCGGCGAGGGCAGCAACTGGGAGGGTGGGCACCCGCCACTGGCGAGCGATACGGCCGTGTTCGACCTGCCCGCGACCTACACGGTGACCGTTGATGCCAACCGCACGATCGCGGACCTCATCGTCGGCGCGGGCGCGGTCGCCCTCGAGCTCAGCGAGACGGAGCTGACAACGCAGACGATCACCTGCACGCTGGGAACGGTACGGGTGAACAACGGCGTCGTGCACGGGCGGGCCAACGCCAACGGCGGTGTGATCCACGTGCTCGCCTCCGCCGAGTTCGATCGCGGCGGCACCGCCGGCAACGGCGGGCAGCTGCTGCTCGCGGGCACGCTCGGCAAGCAGGGGGACGGCGCTGGGTTTGTGTCCGTTGGCGCGGGTTCGACCCTCGTGGTGGCGTCGACGGGCGCCATCAGCTCGCGCTCGGTGACGGTCAACGGCACGCTGCGGGTGGAGGCCGGGCTGATCACGGCCGAGCTGCTGATGGTCGGGGGTTCGTTCGTGATGGACGGCGGGCGCGTGCAGGGTGAGCTTGGCCCGCTGCTGCTGCCGGGGAGCCAGACGCACTTTTTCAATGGAGCTGTGATCGTGCCTGGTACGGGCACAGACGCCCAGGGCTCGCTGCTGATCGAGGGCGAGGGCACCACGGCGGCGGTCGCGCGCGTGACCGGCGTCATGAGGCTCGGGGGAGGGGGCGAGGCGCACCCGATCTCGCCGGAGATGTCGGTTGCCGAGCAGGGGCGTGTGGAGGTCGGGGCGGGCGGTATGCTGAGTGGGCGGTTCTACCGCATGGACCAGGGCGTGCTGCGGCTGGAGCAGGGCTCGGTGGGGCCGACGGGCGGGTTCGAGTCCTTCGGACTGTACACCAACACGGCATTGGAACTGGTCATCGACGCGGCGGCGTCGCCGCGGTTTGTGGAGCGGTGGTTCCGTGCGGCGGCTTCTGCATTCGAGTGTGAGCTGGCCGGGTCGCTGACGATCGAGGTGCTGAACGGGAATGCGCTGCGGGCGGGCGACACGATCACGCTGCTCACGGCCAGCAGCCCGGTGATCAGCGGCGGGTTCAGCAGTCTGTCGGCGCCGCAACTGCCCGGCGGGCGGGCATTGCAGACGAGCGTGACGCCGACAGCGGTGGTGCTGGAGGTGGTGGCCGGTGGGGCGAACCCCTGCTGGACCGCGGACTTCAACGGCGACGGGAATGTCGGGACGGATCAGGACATTGAAACGTTCTTCGCGTGCATCGGCGGCCACTGCTGCGCGACGTGCGGCGACGCGGACTTCAACGCCGACGGTGACACCGCCACGGACCAGGACATCGAGGCGTTTTTCCGCGTGCTGGGCGGGGCGGCGTGCTGAAGAGAGCCGATCGCGCGAGCGATCGGCGTCTGGTTCGCCTCCCCTTAGAAAAGACAGGTCTCGATCGCTCGCGCGATCGGCTCTTTTGGGCTCAAGGCGCTCGTTGCCCGGCCCGATAAGCCTCTACCCGCCCACGCGGGCCTGGAGGCTTGTCATGCGCCGCTTTGCCTGTGCTATCGCCCTTGCCCTGGCCACCGCTGCGCTCTCGCAGACGCCCGCGGGCACCGCGTTCACCTATCAGGGCGAGCTGCGGATCGACCAGCAGCTGCGGACGTACGTCGCGGACCTGCGGTTCACGCTGTGGGACAGCAGCATCGCGGGCACGCAGGTGGGGTCCACGGTTGCACTCAACGAAGTGAGCGTGGTTGAAAACCGGTTTACGTGCGCGATGGACTTTGGGCCCGGGGTGTTCAACGGGCAGGCGCGATGGCTGCAGGTTGAGGTCCGCTCGCCACCCGGAACCGGGGTGTACCACACGATGCTGCCGCGTCAGCTGATCACGCCGACGCCGTACGCGCTGTACGCGCTGAACGCGCCGGCCGGGCAGCAGGGTCCGCCCGGCCCGCAGGGGCCGCAGGGCGCGACGGGGCCGATGGGGCTCACGGGTCCGCAGGGCCCGCAGGGGGCGACGGGTCCGCAGGGGCCTCAGGGCGCGGCGGGTCCGCAAGGACCGCAGGGGCTCCAAGGGCCGCCGGGCCCCGCGGGCAACTCGTCGTGGACCGTTGCAAACACTCAGCAGTACTCGGCCGTGAATCTTGTTGGCATCGGCACGCAGGCGCCGCAGTTCCCGCTGCACGTCTCGACAACGGCACGGGCCGGGTACTTCGTCGCCACCGCCACCAGCGGCGGCTCCTTCGGGGTGTGGGGGCAGAGCAGCAGCACCAGCGGCGTCGGCGCGGTGGGCTACAACAACGCCACGTCGGGCCAGGCGTACGGCGTGCAGGGTGAATCAGCCAGCACTACTGGGCGCGGCGTCTACGGCCTTGCATCGGCCACCAGCGGCGATTCCTACGGCGTCTTTGGCCTGACGAATAGCTCGGTGGGGACGGGTATCGCGGGCGAAGCGTCGGCGACCAGCGGTGCGACCACCGGTGTGCTCGGCGCGGTGCACAGCACCACGGACGACTCGGCGGGTGTGTACGGCGGGAATGACGCCGCGAGGGGGGCGACCATCGGCGTGTGGGGCGCGGTGCTCAGCAGCTCACCGGGTGCAACCGGTCTTTACGGCACGGCCCTGGCCAGCTCCGGGCAGGTGTTCGGCGTGTACGGCGCCTCGGCCAGCCCGCAGGGCTATGGCGTGTTCAGCGAGGGGCGCACGGGCGCGACGGGGACCAAGAGCTTCGTGATTGATCACCCGCTCGACCCGGCGAACAAGGTGTTGATGCACTACTCGGCGGAAGGACCAGAGCCGCTGCTGGTCTATCGCGGGAATGCAACGCTGGACGCCAGCGGCGAGGCCGAGGTGGAGCTGCCCGCGTACTTCGACGCGATCAACCGTGATGTGACGTACCAGCTCACAGCGATCGGTTCGCCCGCACCGAGGCTGCACGTATCTCACGAGGTGGCCAACAACCGCTTCCGCATCGCGGGTGGTGGGCCGAACCAGAAGGTCTCGTGGTCCGTGACCGGCGTCCGCAACGACGCGTTTGTCCGCACACACGGCGCGCCAGTCGAGGAGGACAAGGCGTTCAAGGGCCGGTACCTCTCGCCCGAGCTGCACGGGGGCGAGCCCGCGTTCCGGCGTATCGATACGCGCTTGACCCGCCCGCGCGCGGACACCGCGTCAATCCAGGAACCCGCTTCCCCGTAACCGCACAAGCATGCCCAGACCACCGAGGATGACGCCCGCGGCCACCGCCGGCCAGCCGCGCCGGCCCTTGCTTGCTTCGACGCCCATCACCCCGAGCACGATGGACGCGAGGGCGCAGTAGGGGAACAGCACTGCGGGCAGGGCAATCAGGAAGCCAACCACCGACGCCGCCTTCCCTGCGGTGTTCATGCCCTCCGCGGCCAGCTTGCGGGTGGCCTCCTCGTCCACATCGTGCCCCATCTTCTGGGCCAGCTTGATCGCGTGGTCAACCGTTGGTCCGCTGGCTTCGCCCTCGATGGGCGAGCCCTCCCGGTTCCGGATGACGATGGTGAACAGTGGCATGGCAACAGCATACCGGCCGCCCGAAGCACCTTTGCGCCTTTCCCGCCGGTTCAGCTAATCTCTGGCCTGTGAACCGCCTGATCCACGCCGACAGCCTCGCGGCCCTGCCCACGCTGCCTGCTGCGTGCGCCGCGCTGGTCTACATGGACCCGCCCTTCAACACTGGGGCTACGCAGAAGCGCCGGCGCATGACCGGGACTGCCAGCGATGACGGCAACCGTTCCGCCGGGTTCCACGGGCGGCGATACAAGGTCAAGCCACTGCCCAGCCCCACCTACGGCGACAACTTCGAGGATTACCTTGACTTCCTGATGCCGCGGATCGAGGCGAGCGTTCGCTGCATGACGCCGACGGGGTCGTTGTTCGTGCACCTGGACTTCCGCGAGGTGCACTATGTGAAAGTCGAGCTCGACCGCATGCTCGGACGCGACCGGTTCATGAACGAGATCATCTGGGCGTACGACTATGGCGGGCGGCCGAAGACGCGCTGGCCCTGCAAGCACGACACGATCCTGTGGTACGCGATGGACCCGTCGAGCTACACATTCAACTTCAATGCCATGGACCGCCTGCCGTACATGGCCCCCAAGCTAGTCACGCCCGAGAAGCGCGAGCGCGGCAAGACGCCGACGGACGTGTGGTGGCAGACAATCGTGCCCACCAACAGCCGCGAGAAGACGGGGTACCCGACGCAGAAGCCGCTGGCGATTCTGGAGCGAATCATCAAGGTGCACACGAATCCCGGCGACACGGTGCTGGACCCGTTCGCGGGCAGCGGTACGACCGGCGAGGCCGCGGCGAGGCACGGGCGGGGGTTCATCCTTATTGATGAGTCAACAGAGGCCCTGACAGTGATGCGGCGGCGGCTCGGAGCGCACCTTGAAGAGGCTGCTCCCCGCCTGCAAGCCCTTGCCGCGGGCGTGCCACGCTGAAATCCTTTGGTGAGTAACCACCAACCTGCACCCGAATCTCCCCCGTCCCGAGGACTGAACACCGGCTCAAAGGGTGGGTCCGCCCGGGTGGCGGGTGTACACTCTCCTTCCCCGGCGCGAAGGAAGGTCTTGGCCCGCCGGGGTCCCCAACAATTTTGGCCGACCTCGTTCCCGTGAAGAGCACCATGAACCTCCATCCTGATTCCCAGGCTCCCAACACCTCCGCTACCAGCCCCGCGACGGAGGGCCCCGGCATCACCGCCGAGATGAACGCGGAGATCGACGCCGCGATGAAGCAGATGGAGGCGATGGACGCGGCCGCGAAGCATCAACGCGAGGAGGCCGCCAAGGCCGCCCCCGCCGCGGCGCCCGTCGGTGGCCGGCCCGCCGGGATCAGGGGGCCGCGCGTGGTGCAGGCCGGGCGCGAGCACCGCACGGGCAAGGTCGTAACGGTCGGCCCGACCGATATCTTCGTGGAGTTCGGCCCCAAGGAGCTGGGCATCGTCCCGCGGATCCAGTTCCCAGAGGACCAGATGCCGCAGAAGGATCAGCAGCTCGAGGTGGTCATCGACAAGTTCGAGGCCAGCGAGGGCATCTTCCTGTGCTCGCGCCCAGGCTCGGTGCAGAAGGCCGACTGGGAGATGCTCGAGGTTGGGCAGGTGATCGAGGCCCGCGTGACGGGCGTGGTGAGCGGCAAGGACGGCAAGCAGGCGGGGCTCGAGCTCGAGGTCGCCGGCCATCGGGCGTTCATGCCCGCGGGCCAGGTGGGCGAGCGCGTGCCCGATCTGTCGATCTACGTTGGCGAGAAGATGAAGGCGGCGGTGTCCCGCGTGGAGCGGATGGGCAAGGGCAACATCGTGCTCTCGCGCCGCGACATCATCGACGCCGAGCGTCAGCAGAACGCGGAGAAGCTCAAGGGCAGCCTGGCCGAGGGCCAGACCGTCGAGGGCGTGGTCCGCAAGATCATGGAGTTCGGCGCGTTCGTCGACATCGGCGGCGTCGACGGCCTGGTGCACATCAGCGACCTGACCTACGACCGCATCGGCTTCGGCCAGAAGGCCGTTGCCAAGTACCTGAAGGAAGGTCAGAAGGTCACGGTGCGGATCCTGAAGCTCGACTGGGAGAACAACCGCATTTCCCTGGGCATGAAGCAGACCCAGAGCGACCCCTTCGCTACTGCGGTGAACGCGATCACCGAGGGCGCGGAGGTCACGGGCAAGGTGACCAAGATCATGGAGTTCGGCGCGTTCGTCGAGCTGGGGCCGGGCGTCGAGGGGCTCGTGCACATCAGCGAGCTGGACCACCGGCGCGTGGGCAACGTGAACGAGGTGGTGAAGGCCGACGAGATCGTGCGCTGCAAGGTGCTCAAGATCGACCCGCAGAACCGGCGCATCTCGCTCTCGATGAAGGCGCTCAAGCCGCTGCCCGAACTCAGCATCGGCGGCGGCGGTGGGGGCCCGGGCGGCGGCAAGAAGGGCAAGAAGGAGCCCATGGGCCGCTCCGCCGAGGAGATCCTCAAGGAGACGCCCGCCCTGCGCCGCCTGCGCGAGCAGAACCGCCAGATGAAGTTCAAGGGCGGTATCGCCTGATCGCTGGGGCAGCCAGCGGCGTTCGCAACGAGCCCCGAACGCAGTGAGGGGTATCGACTTCGGAGTAAAAACCACCGGGCCGACCCGGTGGTTTTTCGTTGGACCCTTGTGCAGCCGCGGTTACAGTGGATGCCCCGGAGGTGTGTATGAAGTGTGTTGCGATGCTTGCCTTGGCTGCTCTTCCGTTCGCTGCGCACGCTCAGGAGGTGCTGTGGGACAACGGCCCAATCGTGACCAACCCGACGGGCGGCACGGGCACTATTGCGGGGTTGCCGATCAGCAACTGCGACGGGTTCACCATGCCGGGGCAGACCTTCATCTTTTCCACGACGGGTGTCGGCGCGGCCGCGGCGTTCGACAATGCGCTCGCGGATGACTTCACCGTCGCCTGCGGGGAGACGTGGGTCCCCACGAGCCTGAAGCTCTACGCGTTCCGCAACTTCACGTCGGTGCCGGCAGTCACGGCCGTGAAGGTGAACCTGTGGAGTGCGCCGCCGTTCAACGCGAACTCGCCGCTGCCGCACCCGGATCCGTTGCCGGCTCCCATGCTGGCGCAGTCGATCACGGTGCCGGTCACGGCGGGTGCACTCATCTGCCACCGGCAGAGCGTCACCAGCACCTCGACGAACCGACCAGTGCACGAGTACGTGGTCGATGTCAGCGGCCTGCCGCAGCTTGCGTCGGGCACGTACTGGATCGAGTTCTCCTTCGTCACGCCGGCCCTCACGAGCGGGCAGAACATGCACGTGCCGCTGGTGTCGCCGCGCAGTGCGGTGGAGGGGCACAATGCCCGCCAGTACAGCGCGCTCGACGGCCAGCAGGCCAGCCCCCGCTCGTGGTTCGAGGGGCGCGAGGGGTATGTTGCCGGTGTTCAGGAGGGGCGAGCGTTCGAGCTGCCGTTCGTGCTCGAGGGCAGCCGCGTCGCTCCCTCGTGCTCCGGAAACCTGTGCGGGCCGCAGGACTTCAACGGCGATGGTGACTCGGGGACCGATCAGGACATCGAAGCCTTCTTCGCGTGCCTGGGCGGGAACTGCTGCTGCACCTGCTTCTGCCAGGGGAGCGACTTCAACGGGGACGGCGACTTCGGCACAGACCAGGACATCGAGGCATTCTTCCGAGTCCTGGGCGGCGGCGGCTGCTGAGCTCACCCGGTGCAGCTTGCGAACCGCCCGCCTGAGGGCTCGTACTTAAGGTGAACCCCCCACGCGGTAAAGGGGCCTGCAACCCGGGCTTCACCTATCCTCAACCTGTGCGGATCGTCCACTTCCTCAAGTCCATCGACCTCAAGGGCGGCGGTGTCACGCGGGCCGTGCTCGACCTGTGCACCGGGATGACCGAGCGGGGGCACGAGCTGGTGCTGCTCACCGGCGAGGACGACGACGTCGATGCTGCATGGAAGGTGCCGCGGGGCGGCGACGCGTGGGAGTTGGCGGCCAGGGGCACGCCGGCGTGCGTGCACATCCCGGTGCGCGACCTGCGACGCGAGCTCAAGGGGCACAAGGGCTACAAGCTGGGGCCTGACTTCCCCACGCACTACGTGCCTCGTGCCGGTCGCGAGGCCGCGCGTGCGGTGATCGAGCGCGCGGACGTCCTGCACCTGCACGGCCCCTGGGCCAGCCCCAACCTCCAGCTCGCACGCATCGCCCGCAAGGTGGGCGTGCCGTACGTGCTCACCGCCCACGGCATGCTCGACGACTGGTGCATGAACGAGCACGCCGCCCGCAAGAAGATCTACCACCGTTTGTTCAGCCGCTCGCTGCTCGAGAACGCGATCGCGGTGCACTGCACGGCGCAGGGGGAGGCGGAGCAGTCTTCAAAGCTGTTCCCGCGCGGGAGGGCAGCCGTGGTGCCGCTGCTGGTGGACATGTCGCCCTTTCGGGCGCTGCCCGGGCCAGAGCTTGCCCGCGCCCAGTTCCCGCAGCTAAACCTGCCCGGCGCGAAGCTGCTGTGCATTTCCCGCCTCAACAAGGTGAAGGGCCTGGAGCGCGTCCTGCGGGCCGCGGCCACGCTCAAGCAGAACGGGCAGGCGTTGCAGCTCATCTTCGCCGGTCCCGCCGACCCCGCGGACTACGCCGATGTGCTCCGCGCCCGGGCGAAGGAGCTTGGGCTGGGGGACAACCTGCACCTGCTAGGCATGGTGGGGGGCGTCGAAAAGATCTCGCTGTACCAGGCGGCCGATGTGTACGTGCAGCCGTCCATCCACGAGAACTTCGGGCTGTCGCTGGTCGAGTCACTCGCCGCCGGTACGCCGATCATCACCGCCAAGGGCGTGAACATCTGGCCCGAGCTACACGCGAGCGGCGGGGCGGTGATCGTGGAGAACTCGCTGAACCCCCAGCCCACCGATGATGAGGGTGAGTTGCGACTGGCGATCGCGAGCCTGCTCGCAGACCCGGCGCGCCGTGCCGCCATGGGCGCGGCGGGCCGCCGCTGGGCCCTTGAGCTACTGGACCAGGACCGCACCGTGGCTGCCTACGAGGCGATGTACCGCGGTGAGCCCGTTGGCACCCCCCCGCCATCGCCGATGCCGGCCCGCCGCACCGGTGTCTCCCTCAGCTCCGCCAAGGCGAAGTCCCAGGGCGAGCGGGCGTGAGCCGCGCGGCGACCCGCGCTAGCGTTCTTCCCTGATGTTCCGGTTCATCCTCTTCGCCATCCTCGCGGCCGACATTCTCTGGTGGTGGCGGGCCGACTACCTGGCCCGGCGTGCCGGGCGCGTGTGGCTGCGCGTGGCGGTCGCGGTGTTCATGGGCGTGCAGCTGGGCATGATCGGCTGGATCTTCGCCTCGCGCCTGATGGGCGCGGCCATGCCGCACCCGCCCACGCTCATTATGACCACGGTCTACCTGTGGCACCTGCTGATCCTGCCGGTGCTGATCGTGGTGATGGTGCCGTGGCACGCGGTGCGGAGGGTGGTGAAGGCGTATAGGAGCCATAGGACTCATAGGAGCGATAGGACTCAAACGGCGGAGCCGGAACAGGCCGGTGCGCTGCCGCCGCTCACGCGTCGCGGCTTCATTACTGCGGCGGTGGCCGCGCCGCCGCTGGCGACACTCGCGCTCACCGGCTACTCGCGGGCCCGGCTCCAGCACTTCCGCGTCCGGCCGATGACCATTGAGATCGCGTCGCTGCCGCGCGAGCTTGATGGCCTGACGATCGCCCACGTTTCCGATGTGCACGTCGGCACGTTCACCGACGATCGCCTGCTCCGCAAGATCGTCGAAGCCACCAACCAGCTCGCCCCCGACCTGATCCTGCTGCCCGGCGACCTCATCAACAACCGGCTGGCCGATTTACCCGCAGCCCTCGACGCCGTCACGGCCATGCAGCCGCGGCACGCGACACTCATGTGCGTGGGCAACCACGACCTCATTGAGAACGGCCAGGAGTTCATCCGCCGCACGAAGGAGCGGACGCCGCTGCTGGTCAATGAGTCCGCGGCCATCCGCATCAATGGTCGCGATGTGCAGGTCCTGGGCCTCCCGTGGCGCCGCAGCGACGACCAGATCAGTGAGTCGGTCGCCGACATTGCCCGCAAGGTGCAGCCGGGCGCGTTCCCGATCCTGCTCGCCCACCACCCGCACGCGTTCGATGAGGCGGCGCGGCAGGGCCTCCCGCTCACGCTCAGCGGCCACACGCACGGCGGGCAGCTGATGGCGAACGAGAACATCGGCTTTGGGCCGCTGATGTACCGCTACTGGACGGGGCTCTACCGCAAGCCCGAGCACGACAACGCGGCCCTGGTGGTCAGTAACGGCGTGGGCCACTGGTACCCGATCCGGCTGAGCGCTCCGGCGGAGATCATCCATATCACCCTGCGGTGTGTGTAAGAACCGCGACCGTAAGGGAGCGATACGCGGCGCCTCGCCGCGTGCGCGCCACCTTAGGGAAAGACAGCACAGCCGGGAGGCGCGGCTGTCCCCTTCCTGACGGTCGGGGCTCCTATTCGCCGTTGAGCAGCTTCTTCCACGCGGCTGCGGCGGTGGGGCCCATCTCGGTGAACTTCCCGCTCTCGGCGCGGTGGATCAGCGCCTCGACATCGGCCCGCGAGAAGACCCAGTTGAGGCCGCCGTGCGAGGGGCCGCGGACGCGCGCGGCCTTGCGCAGCGTGTCGAACGACTTGGGTGAGAGGTCGCACGCCTCCAGCAACTCGGCCTTGGTCCAGCCCTGCGCCTCGGGCTGACCGCCGATGCGGTCATCGGCGCCGGGGCGTGCGCCCCCGCCGTCGCGAGAAGTGGGTGGGAACGAATCGCGCCTGGGCCGCATCGGTTACCGCGCCCCCGCCAGCACCGGGCGGTGGCCCAGCACCTGCTCCGCGTACCTGTTCATCGCGTCACGCAGCTGCTCGAAGCTCTCCAGCACGTAGTAGATCGGCTGGTAGTGGTGGATCTCGAAGTCGGTGTTGCAGATGCGCTCGAGGTCAAAGGGCCGCCACTCGGCCACCGGCCGCTCGAGGCAGTCGGGCGCGGTCTGGCCCTTCTTCTCCCACTGACCCTTGAGGGCGTACTCGGCCTCGCCATGCGAGGAGACCAGGCCGCTGCCGTAGAGCTTGACCTCGCCGTTCTCGCGGATCAGCCCGAACTCGACGGTGAACCAGAAGAGCCGGCCGAGGCGCTTGACGTGCACCTCGTCCTCGCACTCCAGCGCAGCCTGCCCGTAGGTCTGCAGGAAGTCCGCGAACACCTCGAGGGTGTGCAGCGGCACGTGCCCGAAGACGTCGTGGAAAATGTCGGGTTCGGGCAGGTAGTCCATCACCTCGCGCGGGCGGATGAGCACGGTGGTGGGGAACTCGCGCTGCGCCAGGCACGCGAAGAACGCCTTGGCCGGCAGGTACCCGGGCACGCCGTAGCTCGCCCAGCGGCTCTGCGCTCTGAGGAACCTGTTCACGCCCTCGAGCTTCGTGCCCTTGGCAACCTTCACCCCGCCGGCGATCTCGATGTCGCGGTCGAGCACGAGGTCATCCAGCAGCGGCAGGCGGTCGCGCGAGAGCCGAAGGATCTTCATGCCGTCGATGAAGATCTTGCTGACCTGCTTCTCCAGCACCGTCCAGCGCCGGTCGAAGAGGTCGCGCCACACGTCGTGATCCTCGCGCGTGTAGAGGTGGTAGTTCTGTGTGATGTAGAACTGGTCCGCGCCGATTTCGGCCGCGGGAGTCTCGGGCGCCCGGTCCGCCGCCTCCTGCGCCAGGCGTGCCTCGTCGGAATCGATGATGTTGTTGTACCTGATGTCCTGACGCATGCCGAACACTCCCGGTCGAAGCGGTGGAGGTGGTCCCGCCCATCCATTATAGATGATGGATCGCCCCCCACCGGGCTGGTAGTCTGCCCGGGTCGGCCCATTCGGGCATGGAAGGGGGACTCATGGTCGTCGATCCCAGGTTTTACGAGAAGCACAGCGGCCGCAAGGGCGACCCCTACGAGCGGCTCGGGCAGGCGCTGGCCAAGTCCGACAAGCGCAAGCACGACCGCGAAGAGACGCTGCACAACCTCCAGATGGCGTCGCGCGTGCCGCGCCAATGGCGGATCTTCTTCCTGGAGCCCAAGGTCGCGATCGCCATCGTGATGGCGATCGTGGTGGTAGGGCTGGTGCTGATGTTCAAGAAGTGAGTGGGTACGCGGGGCGGAAGCAGGCCCATGCCTCTGCCTCGGTGATCGCATGCGCGGGGGCGATGGCCTCTCCCTCGCCCATGCCCTCGCGTCGCCGGTAGACCGCGGCATGGATGCTGTCCTCCGGGTCGGGCCGCACGACGGGGACGTCGCTGCCGAAGATGAGCGTGCGTCCGGGCTCCAGGCCGGCATCGATCAGCTCGCGGAGCGGCAGCACACGTTGGAGCCGGTGCGGGAAGTAGCGCCTAAGAGCCTCGATATCGGCCAGTAAGTGGCAGGGCTGCACGCTGGCGGTGACGCCAAGCTGCGCGAAGCGGGGCACGTCGGCTTCGTCGATCAGTTCGCAGTGCTCGATGCGGACGTGGCCTGCCCTGGCGCGCTCGTGCCCGAGGCGCCCGTGTCTCACATACGAACGGAGTGCTGACAGCGCGCCCTCCGCGGCATCGAGCACGCTCCGCACGGCGGCATCGCCGATGGCGTGCACGGCGAGCTGCATCCCCAGGCGAGCGGTTTCCTCGATGGCGCGCTGGAGGGTTGCAGTATCAGTGATAATGGTGCCGTGGGGGTGATCTGGGAGAGGGTCCGCGCAGGGCGTGAGCACGTGGGCGGTGCGGCTGTTGAGCGTTCCGTCTGCGAAGAGCTTGGCGCCAGCGAGCGACACGCGGTCCGTGGTCCACCCGCTGCGCTCGGCCAGTGCGCGGCCAAGCTCCGCGTATGGAACGAACAGCCGCACACTGAGCGGCAGTTCTCCGCGACGGTCAATGGCCGCGAGCATCGGCCCCAGCCATGCCGGGGCGAGCAGGTCGTGCACTTCCGTAAACCCATGCCTGGCAAGGTCCTGTAGTGCGAACGGGAGCAACCCACGCCACTGCTCCCTCGTCGGCTCCGGCGCGGACTGGAAGGCGCGCTGGGCCGCAGCTTCGAGCAGCACGCCCGAGGGTTGACCGCGATTGTCCGTGCACACCACGCCGCCGGCGGGCGTTGATTGGAGCACGCCCGAGAGATCGAGCGCCTTGGTGTTCGCCATCGCGCTGTGAAGGTCGAAGGACATCACCACGCACGGGTGACCGCCGCTCGCCTTGTTGAGCGCGGCCAAGGGTGGCCACGCACCCTCCTCCCACGCCTGCACACGTGCGGCAACCGCCATCAGCCATTCGTCGGGCGCGAGTGTCGCCGCCCGCGCAGCGAGCAGGTCCAGGCATTCGCCAGCGCTCGTGCAGGCGTCGAGCCGGACCATCGAGAGTGCGCGAGCGTGCCATGGGAGGTGGGCGTGGGCCTCGCGGAGGTTCGTCGGGCGCGCGCTCACGCGAACACCTCGAGCGTGCGGCGCCACGACGCCTCGTCCTCGTGCAGCTCGTCGAACTCAACTCGTACGGGCCCGAACTCGGCGCGGATGTCGAGGCCGTAGGGATCAACTCCGACAAGTCGGGGTTTTGTTGGGGTAACATTAGCTCTTTTCTGGCAAGCACTTACGAGCAGGTCGGGGTGTTGGTTGGCCCAGCGGCAGAGGGCCGGCTCGGCGCCGGCGAGCGGGTTCCTCACCAGCTCGTCCGCGTCCACCACCAGGTCGACGCTCTTGATGTGCTCGAGGTTGAGCGCGGCGAAGCGGCTCCAGCGCGGCTTGCCGAAGTAGAAGAGATACCGGTCGCACGCGGGATCGCGGAGCGGGTCGAGCTCCACAGGCGCGCCGGCCGCGTGCAGCGCCCCCGGCTCATCCTCGGGGATGTGGATGGTCAGCTGCTCGGCCTCGAGCACCCCCGGGCTGGCGGGGAACACCGGGCGCCTCGTCGCCGGGTCGATGACGAAGTTGGTCCGCTCGAAGCGCTCGTCGATGTTGAGCACGCCTTCGTAGAACCGGTGGAGCCGTCGCAGCGCGGCGTGGGTCTCGGTGGTGGTCATCAATGGATTGTTGGAGGCGATGGGCGAGGGCGGCACTCGGCGACCAAGACGAGCGTCTCGGAGCCCGCGCGGGCTCGGTGCGCGGCCAAAAACGAGCAAGGGGCCTTGCGGCCCCTTGTTCGTCGAGTTTTCGATTTTTCGCCTCGAAAACAGGCGTTTTCAGGGCGTCGACCTGCGACGCCCTCGCGTCATCGGGCCTTCTTCTTGGAAGCCTTCTTGGACGCCTTCTTCTTCGCCTTCTTCTTGGCAGCCTTCTTAGCCATGTCCGACTCCTTCGAATGCGAGAATCCGTCGAGTGAGCACCACAGCATCGCTCGCGCGATTCTCCGGATGTAGACAGATTATCGGAAGCGCGGGGTGTTGTGCTTGAGCGAACAGAAAAAATGTGGAGAAAGTGGCGCGAGGCGCGCGGAATTCTCGCGCGATGACCTCTTCGACCCTTCTTGAAGCGCTCCGATGAGCGGCGCGAGCGCATCCGAGGCGCGATTGGAACCGTTCCAACCTCTGCGCGCCGCGTCTCAAGCATCGCGCAGCGCGCGTCGATGCCGGATGCTGGACCATCATCGCGCGGTCGATCAGCCGCGCGCCCACGCAGCCCGCGCGTGAGCCATGCTCACATCCTCCACATCACCCGGCTTAATCCACGCGACCTCCGCACCCCAGTTTCACTCGGCAAAAACAGGGGTTTCCGCCCATGCAAGCCTCGGCGCATGTCCCTAAACTGCCCGCCATGACAACCACGATCACCACTCGCACGCTCCGCTGTGGCATGCCCCTCATCGTCGAGCCGATGAGCGGCGTCCGTTCCGCCGCGATGTGCTGGCTCCTCCCCGCCGGGTCGGCGTACGACCCGGCCGACAAGGAGGGGCTCTCCACCATGTGGGCCGAGCTCCTGCTCCGCGGCGCTGGCCCGCGCTCCAGCCGCGAGCACGCTGACGCCGCGGACCGCCTCGGCGCCAGCCGCGCGACCGAGCTGGGCACCTACACGATGCGTGTGGGCTCGACCATGCTCGGCGAGCGCTTCCTCGACACGCTCCCGCTGATCGTGGACATGGTGCTGAGGCCTCGCATGGATGAAGACGCGGTGGAGCCCTGCCGCGACCTCGCGCTCCAGTCGCTCGCGTCACTCAAGGATGATCCGCAGGAGCGCGCGATGCTCCTGGCCCGCTCGCGCCACCACGCGGCCCCGTTCAATCGCAGCGGGATGGGCACCGAGGAAGGCCTGAACTCCCTGTCCCGTGAGGACTTAGCAGATGGCTGGAGCAGCCTCGCCAAGCCCGGTCGCGCCATCTTCGCGGCCGCGGGTGCGGTCGATCCAGATGCCATCGAGCGGGCCCTCAATGACCTGCTCAACGGCTGGTCGGGCAACACCGAGGAGCCCAGGCCAACATCGCCGCCCACTCGCGGGTATGCCCATGAGACGGACGAGAGCAACCAGGTGCAGATCATCCTCGCCCACGATGCACCCCCCGAGCCGGCGCCCGAGTGCGTCCTTGAGCGCCTCGCAGTGAGTGTTCTCTCGGGCGGGATGTCGGGCCGGCTCTTCAGTGAGGTGCGCGAGAAGCGCGGGCTGTGCTACTCGGTCTCGGCCGGGTACCGCGCGGACCGCGACTACGGCGTGGTCACCGCGTACGTCGGCACCACGCCCGAGCGCGCTCAGGAGTCGCTCGATGTACTCGTTGGCGAGCTCAACCGCCTCAACGAGGGCGCGGGAGCGGTGACGCCCGACGAGTTCAAGCGCGCCAAGGTGGGGATGAAGTCGGGCCTGGTGTTCAGTGGGGAGTCGACGGGGTCCCGGGCGGTGGCCCTGGCCTCGGACCAGCGGAAGCTGGGCAGGCCCCGCTCCCTGGAGGAGCTGGCCCGCCAGATCGATGCCGTAACTCTTGATCAGCTCAATGGTTATCTTGCGACCAGGCGGCTGGGAAAAGTGACCATCCAGACCCTGGGGCCGCGAGAGCTGAAGTCGCCGGTCTGACCACTCAATCTATATAGATGCGGCTTGGGGGGCCCTGTTCAGCCGCCCATGGGCTTCAGGGCCGCGGCCTTTTCGGGGCGGTTCGTGCGCTCGTACAGGATCCGCAGTTCCTGCGTGACCAGGGCCCGCACCTCCTGCGCGGCCGGTAGGGTCTCGCTGAGGTTGGTGAGCGCCTCGATGTACAGCGGCTCGGCCTCCTCGTACTTCTTCTGACGCGTGAGCAGGCTCGCCAGCTGGTACTGCATCATCCACACGTCGACCTCGCCGGGTTCCACCTTCAGCTTGCGGATATCAACCGCGCGCCTCATCTGCTGCTCGGCCTTTGGGATGTCCCCGGCGGCGGCGTGCATGGCCGCGAGTGTGGCGATAGAGCGGGCGAACTGCGGGTGCGTCCCGCCCAGCACCCGCTCTTCGACGGCGTTGTTCTCTTCCATCAGGGCGATGCCCTGCCGCAGCAGCGCCTGATCGCCCTGGGCCCGCCCCTTCTTGGCCATCATGACCGCCAGATTGCCGCGGGCCTGGGCGACCATCGGGTGGTCCGCCGGCAGCAGCTCGCGCCGCAGCGCCAGTGCCCGCTGCATCATGCTGATCGCGCCTTCCAGGTCGTTACGGGCGGCGAGGACCGCCGAGAGGTTGTTGTAGCTCTCCGCTACCGCCTCGCGGGCGCCCGGGTCGGTCTCGGCGAGGCGCTCGCGTATCTGGAGGGCACGCCGGTGCGCCTGCTCGGCGTCCTCGACTTTGCCCTGAGCACGCAGCACGGCCCCGAGGTCGTTCCATACGCGGGCGGTGTCCTGGTTGTCCTCACCGCGGAGCCGTTCGTGAGTCGCCAGCGCCTGCCGCAGCAGTTCCTCGGCCCTGCCGTAGTCGTCCTTGATGTAGTAGAAGTGGGCAAGGTCGATTTTGCTCTCGGCGATGTCGTGGTGGCCCTCGGGGAGGTGCTGCTCCCGCAGGTTCATTCCGTAGCGGATGTGGTGCTCGGCCTTCTCGTACTTCCCGAGGCCCAGGTACGCCCGCCCGATGGTGCTCTGCACCGCCGCGAGGATGCGCGGGTTGCCCTGGAATGCGGCGAGCGAGCGGGAGGATGCGGATTCAAGGATGTCGGTGACTTTGACGTCGGCCGAGAGGGCATTGGCGTTGCCCGCATCGACCGCGCCCAGCACCTGCTGCATGAAGTCGGCGATGCGCTCGGCCTGATCGCGGGCGGCATAGGCCTCGTCGCGCTGGTGACGGATGAAGAAGAACGCCGCTACCGCGACCACCGCCGCCGCCGCGCCCACGCTCACGCCCCACGCGTTGCGCTTCACGAACTTGCCGACAAGGTACCCCGGAGTCTCCCGCCGGGCCGAAACCGGCAGGTCGGCCAGGTAGCGGCGGATGTCCAGGGCCAGCTGCTCCACCGAGGCGTAGCGGCGTGCCGGATCCTTCCGCAGCGCCATCATCACGATGTTGTCCAGATCGCCCTTGAGCCGCCGGCGCAGGCGGTCGGGCGAGCCCTCACGCACCTGGCTCACGGCCTCGGGGGTGATCTGCCGCTCGGGGGCACCGCCCGTGCTGAGGCGGGTCTGCACTTTGAGGACCGCGGTGCTGGGCGCGGGCGGGTCCTGCTCGCAGACGATGCGCTCGACTTCGGCGGTGGTGCGGGAGCGGAAGACGTAGGGCCTATGCCCGGTCAGCAGTTCGTACAGGATGACCCCCAGCGAGTAGACGTCACTGCTGGTGGTGATGGTCTGCCCCGCGACCTGCTCGGGGCTGGCGTACTCGGGGGTCAGCCGCCGCTCCTCAACAGTCGTCACGTCCGCGGGTGAGCCCTGGTTGAGCACCTTGGCGATGCCGAAGTCCAGCAGCTTGGGCACGCGCTCCTCGGTCACGAGGATGTTGCCGGGTTTGAGGTCGCGGTGCACCACCAGGTTCTGGTGCGCGTACCGCACCGCGTCGCACACCTTCAGGAACAGCTCCAGCCGCTCGTGCGTGTTCAGCGAGCGCTGATCGCAGTACTCGTCGATCGGCAGCCCCGGCACAAACTCCATGACCAGGTACGGCTGCCCGTCGGGTGTCATGCCGCCGTCGATCAGGCGCGCGATGTTGGGGTGGTCAAGGGCCGCGAGGGTGCGACGTTCAGCGCGGAAGCGGCGGACGATCTCCTCGCTGTCCATGCCGCGCTTGACGAGCTTGATGGCGACCTGCTGCTCGAACTCGGCGTCGGCCCGCAGGCCGCGGTAGACCGTGCCCATGCCGCCGGAAGCGATCCGCTCGTCGATGCGGAACTGCCCGACGACCTTGCCGGCCATGGCGTCGGGGCTGGCGTCGAGGGTGCCCAGCAGGCGGAAGTCGGTGCCCAGCGCCGGCTCTTCGAGGAACTCCTCGGCGGCGCCGGCGTGCGCGAGCAGCGATTCGACCTCCGCTCGCAGCTCTGTATCCGACCCGCACGCCCGCGCCACCGCGCCCGGGCGCTGATCCGCCGGCAGGCCCGCGACCTCGAAGTACACCTGCTCGGCGCGCTTGAGCCGCGTGGAGTCCATGGCTCAGTCGTCCTTCGTCAGCTCGCGGTGCAGCCACACCTTGGCGAACTGCCAGTCCCGCACCACCGTGCTCGGCGACACCCCGAGCACGGTCGCCGTCTGCTCGATCGACAGCCCGCCGAAGAACCGCAGTTCCACCACCCGCGACTTCTGCTCGTCGAGTTTGGCCAGCGCGGTCAGCGCCTCGTCAAGGCCGATCAGGTCATGCTGCTCGTCGTCCGCGGCAACATCCACGTTCTCCAGCGGTACGGCCTTCTTGCCCCCGCCGCGCTTGAGCCGGTCGCGGGTGCGGGCGTGGTCGGTCAGGATCCGCCGGATCGCCGTCGCCGCCGCACCGAAGAAGTGCGCCCGGCTCTCCCAGGACGCCTCGGGCCCCACCAGCCGCAGGTACGCCTCGTTCACCAGCGCGGTCGGCTGGAGGGTGTGGTTCCGCCGCTCCCCGGCCAGAAACCGCTCGGCGAGGTCCCGCAGCTCGCCGTACACCACCGGGAACAGCTCTTCCGTGGCCTTGCGGTCGCCTTTCTGGGCGCGCGACAGCAGGACCGTCACGTCGCCGCGGGACGTGTGTGGTGACGGGCCCGGGAATGTCGGGGTGTCGGGCATGCAGCGGTCAAGGCAGATGTCGACAAAGCACCCCATGCCGGGGGATCATGCGGAAGAAGTGTACACGAGACCTCACGAATTCCGGCTGTGAATCCCCCCGGCGCGGTGCAAGTTCTAAGTTGCGGCGTCGACGATGGTTCGGGCGAGCGTCCGGGAAGTTGCGTTCCATTCCGGACAGCCGGTGGATAGTCTGCAATCAGCTGGTAGAACCGCCAGGGAAGGGCGGCACCCCGGCAGACTGGGCCCCCCGCATGGACGCCACCGCCCCAACCAACGGCCGCTCCCGCCGCAACTTCAACCGCCTCGAGCAGGTCTCGGTGAAGGACCTGTTCGACCGCCAGCCGCCCCAGGCCCTTGAGGCCGAGATGTCGCTGCTGGGGTCGATCATCCTCGACCCGGGCGTCATCCCCGACGTGATCAGCCTGATCAAGGGGGCAGGCGACTTCTACAAGGTGCAGCACGCCGAGATCTATAAGGCGGTGCTCGACGTCTACGACCAGCGCAACACCGGCGACCTCGTGCAGATCGTGGACCTGCTCCGCGACCGCAACGTGCTCGATCAGGTCGGCGGCGCCGATTACCTCGTCGAGCTCGCCAACTGCGTGCCCACGGCGGTGAACGCCCCGCACTTCGCACGCATCGTTGCCGAGAAGGCCAAGCTCCGCCGCCTCATCGACGCCGCGGGGCAGATCCTCTACGACGCCTACCACGTCGGCGAGCTCGGGCCCGAGGGCGCCCGCGAGGTGCTGGACAAGGCCGAGATGGCGGTGTTCGAGATCGCGCAGGAGTCATCGACCGCCGACCCGCAGTCGCTGGCCGACCTGCTGCAGATCGAGATCGACCGCATCATGGTGGCCGAGCGCGACGGCTGGCCAATGACCGGCGTCAAGAGCGGCTACACCGACCTCGACGACCTGCTCCGCGGCTTCCAGCCCGGCGAGCTGATTATCCTGGCCGCCCGTCCCTCGATGGGCAAGACCGCGTTCTCGCTGAACCTCGCCGAGCAGATCGCCATGGGCGGCACCGCCGTCCTTGGCGCCCCGCCCACCAACTCCGTGCCGGTCGGGTTCTTCAGCCTGGAGATGTCCAAGAACGCCATCGTGCAGCGTCTCATCTCCGCGCGGTCGGGCGTGAGCAGCCAGCACCTGCGCGGCGGTCACTCCATCAGCAAGGCCGACCTCGACCGCCTGGGACAGGCCGCGGACGACCTCAAGCACGCGCCGATCTACATCGACGACATGCCGAGCATGACGGTGCTGACGCTGCGTGCACGGGCCCGCCGCATGGTGGCCCAGTATGGCGTCAAGGTCATCATGATCGACTACCTCCAGCTGATGACCGCGCCCGGCGCGGCCCGCGAGAGCCGGCAGGTGGAAGTGTCGACCATCTCACGCGGCGTCAAGGCCCTCGCCCGCGAGCTGAACGTGCCGGTTATCTGCCTCGCGCAGCTCAACCGCGCGAGCGAGCAGCGCGAGGGCAACCGCCCGCGCATGGCCGACCTCCGCGAGTCGGGCTCCATCGAGCAGGACGCCGACGTGATCCTGCTGCTGCACCGTGAGGACTACTACCACGTGCAGGACGAGCAGTGGAAGATCGAGAACCCCGACAAGGTCGGCGTGGCGGAGATCATCGTCGCCAAGCAGCGAAACGGCCCGACCGACATCGTGAAGCTCATGTGGGACAGCAAGACCACCCGCTTCAAGAACCTCGACCAGCACAGCCAGCCGCCGGGCGGGTACCCCTTCGACGATGTGGGCTACTCGTCCCCCTCACAGGCCGCGGCCAAGTTCCCCGCCGGCCCCGGCAAGGGCGCGATCGAGGCCAAGCCCTGGACCCAGGCGTTCACCCCGCCGCCATTCGACGCCGACCCCCCGCCCGCGCCCGCCGCCCCGCGCCCAAGCAGCGCGTTCGGCGCACGCCCCAAGACCGGCCCCGCGGAGAACCACCGCGACGGCGGCGGCTCGGACCAGCGCCCTGTGTTCGAGGAAGAAGAAGGTCTCTAAAGCGCCGCTCGCGCAAGCGATCGATCAGTCGTGTCAAAGAGCCGATCGCGCAAGCGATCGATTCTGACCATCGCCTTTCGTGCCCGCGAGAGCCGGGCCCGATCGCTCGCGCGATCGGCGCTTTACGTCAGGTCCATCAGCCCCATATACAACGTCGAAGTCGGCACCCCCGCGCAGTGCATCCCCACGGCCGTGGCGAGCGCCCGCAGCTCCTCATCGCTCAATATCCCGATCATCGTGCGCACCCGGTGCACGTTGCTCGACTGCGGGTTCAGGTGCGTGCACTCGGGCAGCTCGGGGAAGGCGCGGCGCGGGAAAAGTGTCGTCAACAGCTGCGGCGTGACGCGTGCGTGAACCTGTGATGGACGGATGCGGGGCGCGTGTGATTCGTGCACGTGAAAGAATCTCCTGCGAGGACGTGCGCACATCACCAGGGACGACCGGCGAGCATTTTGCCGGGTTCCACGCGCTTGGCAAGACCGAACGAGTCGTGAGACTCTGTTCACACAGCGGGGGGCGCAGTCGCTCAGAAGGTCACGGGCGCGGGTCGTTAATCCAACCAAACGGCCGCTCGCGCCAGTTCGTCGAGTTGCTCGTGTTCGTCGGCTCCACGCGGATCCATCGTCCCTTGCTGAGCGTGTAAAAGTCCCAGCAGTCCGTATCCGCCGCTTCTCGGACCTTCATCTGGCCGCCGCGGGAGAGGTTGAGCGGCTCCACGTGCCCCTCGACGTACGCGGCGAAGGCACTCTTGGTGTGATTCATGGCGGGCTGGTCGCTGCTGCCGAACCAGCCGTCGCGCACGTACTGGTTGAAGAAGTAAATCGACTCCTCCATATAGAGGGGCACACCGCTGAGCATCGTGAGGGCAGTGGTCGTCCCTGGCAGCGTCGGCGGTGGGGGAGTGTCGACGGCGTAGGTCTGGGGCGTGGTGAGTGCGGCCACCTTCGGGTTGGTGCCCAGGCGCAGGCCGTGGAAGCGGCCGAACATGGTGTAGTCGAACTCGAGCTTGTCGTCGGGGGTTTCCCACCACGAGCGCCAGGGCGGGCCAGCTCCGGGGTCGCCCCACGCCGCTTGCGGTTGGGGCACTCGGAGATCTCCGCAACGTTCCGCGTGTACTGGTAGAGCAGCCCGCGCCCGTACTTGAGCTCCCAGTCGAGCTCGTAGGCAGCGTGCGACCAGTCGTAGCCGTACCAGATCTGCTCCTTGTAATCGAGCGCGTAGGTGTTCGCAGACTTGACGATCTGCGACAGGTTGGACATGCACTTGACCGCCCGCCCCGCCTCCCTGGCCTGACCCAGGCCGGGCAGCAGGATCCCGATCAGCAGGGCGATGATGGCGATGACCACGAGCAGCTCGATGAGCGTGAAGGCGCGGCGGGCGTGCATGGCGAGAGTCCCGGCGTCGCACCCCTGCCGACGCTGGTTTCCATGCGCCACGCCGGTGCACAGTTGGTCAGCGCGCCATGGACTTCGCGCGTCCGGATCACCAATGGCGGTCGAGCAGGCCTCCCCCGAACGCTCCCCCCACAGGAGTGGTTGCGGACGAGTGTGCCGTCATGAGCCCCTGCTCATTCTGAGGCGCACTCAACCCGGGTGCCGCATGAGGAGTGGGGGTGTTTGACGGCGGCAGTACTCTTCCAGACGCGTCTTCAGGAGAGGTTCCCATGCGCACGGCCTTGCAGCGGGTGTTGGTGGCGGTCTCGGCAGCCTTGCTCGGCAGTGCGGCCATGGGCCAGGGCAGCGACAACTGCAACACCGCGCCGGCCATCACCGGCACCGGCTCCTTCAACTACGACACCCGCAGCGCCGGCCCCGAGCAGGAGGACATGGCCAACTGCTGGATCAAGCGAGACGTGTGGTTCCGGTGGACCGCGCCCCAGAGCGGCGAGGTCATCTTCACCACCTGTGGCAGCAACAGCCCGGCCGTGATCGCCGTGCACACCGCCTGCGGCGGCCCCTCGCTCGAGTGCAGCACCCGCGGAAACTGCACCTTCGGCGCGTCCATCTCCTTCCAGGCTAATGCCGGCAGCCAGTACCTCCTCCGCGTGGGCCATGGCGCCGGCACGTGGAGCGGCGTGCTCGGCAGCTTCAACCTGTTCTACAACAACCCGCCCGCGACCAACGACTCCTGCCAGTTCGCGCTCGCCCTCACCGGCAGCGGGCAGCTCAGCTTCAACACCAGCGCCGCGACAAGCTCGCTGGCCGATCCTCAGGGCTGCGAGATGATGGGGCGCGACCTCTGGTACAGCTTCTCGCCCAACGCCAACGGCACCATGACCGTCAACACCTGCGACCCCGCGACGCAGGTCGACACCGTGCTCGCGGTGTTCGGCGCGAACGCCTGCGACCCCGCCGCCCAGTACATCGACTGCAACAACAACATCGGCTGGGACTGCAACAACGGTCTCGCCAGCCAGCTCATCTTCAACGTGACCGCCGGTCAGACCTACAAGTTGCGGCTCGGCAGCCCTGAGAACACCGTTGGCGGCGCGGGCGTGCTCAAGTGGGTTTTCACACCCCAGGTCACTAACGACGAGTGCACCACCGCGACATCCATCAGCGGGCCCGGCTGGTTCAACTACCACAACGCCTCCGCCACCGACAGCGTCGTCGCGAGCGACCCGCACAACTACTGCGGCAAGGACGTGTGGTTCCGCTGGACCGCGACCGCCTCGGGCCCCGCGTACATCACGACCTGCGGGCGGGCAGACATGAACGCATTCATCGCGCTGTTCCCCAATGAGTGCCCCACCGGCAACCCCATCGCCCAGAACGATGACAACCCCTCGTGCAACGGCGAGCCGCGCGTTGACTTCCAGGCCGTGGCCGGGCAGCAGTACCTCATCCGCATCGGCAGCGTGTGGGGCATGTCCTACACCACCGACGGCCAGTTCTTCATCGCCAACCAGGAACAGACCCAGACCGGTGGTGAGACCATCACCGTGACTATGACCGGCGACCACGTGGACTTCGGCGGTTTCCAGCAGGTCGCCGATCTGCCCGGACCCGACGGGGAGGTCAGCATGCGCGAGGCCGTGGCCGCGGCCAACAACACGCCGGGCGGGCAGACGATCAACTTCGCCTGTGACCCCATGTTCTGGACGTACCCCATGGGGCCGCAGGGTGGGCGCGCCCAGATCATCGTGGACTTCTACCCGTTCATCCTGACCGACGATGGGACCATCATCGACGGCGCCAGCCAGACGGCGGCGTACGGCGACACCGATCCGAGCGGGCCGGACGTGGGCTTCTTCGGCTGGCAGGCCGAGAACACCGCCGCGCTCTACATCCACGGCAACAACTGCGAGGTCCGCAACTTGAACGGGGCGGGCATGTGTGGGCGGGCCATCCAGATTTACGGCGACAACTGCAAGGTCGTCGACTGCATCTTCTTGGGCGGCCTGGTGCACAACATTATCCTGGACGGCGCCAGCAACACCGTGATCGGCGAGCCCGGGCACGGAAACAAACTCGGCGGCCACAACAGCGGCCTGGAGATCAACGGCGGCTCCAACAACCGGGTTCAGAGCAACATCATCAACGGCGGCTTCAACGGCGTGCTCGTCCGCGGCGGGGCCGTGAACACCCTGATCGGCGGCCCGACGGTGGCCGAGCGGAACGTCGTGAACAGTGTGGGTCGTCGCAGCAGCGAGGGGTTCCCGCAAGGGACCTACATCAACATCGGCGCCTCCACCGGCACCATCGTCGAGAACAACACTGTGGCCCTCGCGGAGGACGGCGTCACTCTCGCGCGTGGTGTGGCGACTACGGGCATCGGCATCACCGGAGCCATGAGCGCCCAGGTCCGCAACAACACCGTCGCGGGCATCCGCGTGCAGGGCACGAACCACTACGCCAACCGCGTTTACGGCACCGGAATCTACCTCTCGGGGAGCTCCGACAACGTGGTGATCACCGGCAACACCATCGGCACGGACGTGACCCGCACCACGCAGTACCCCTGCCTTGAAGGGTTCAAGGCCTACCCCAACTACGTCGACGGCAGCACGCCCAACCGCGCCCTCTTCGGTGGGCTCGAGGACGGCGACGCCAACCTCGTCGTCAACAGCGAGCGCACCGGCGTCGTGATCGGCGCGGGCTCCATCACCGTCTCGGGCAACTCGATCTACAACAACGGCCTCCTTGGCATCGACCTCCTCGCCGTCGTCGACCCCATCTTCGGCGCGGTCTACGGCCACACGCCCAATGATTCGGGCGACGGCGACACCGGCCCCAACGAGCTCCAGAACTTCCCCGATGTCGCCAGCGCCACCTCGGATGGTTCATTCATCCTTGTTTCCGGCACGCTCAACTCTCACCCGAGCGAGCAGTTCCGCGTCGAGTTCTTTGGCAACGACGCCTGCGACGAGACCGGCTATGGCGAGGGGCAGCGGTTCCTGGGCGCTGAAATCATCACGACGGATACCTCCGGCACCGCGGCCTTCAGCGCCCGTCTCGCCCTCACCCAGAGCGCGGGCCAGTACGTCACCGGCACCGCGACCCGTCTGTCCACGGGCGACACTTCGGAGTTCTCCGCGTGCGTGACGGTGGGCTCGGGTTCCACCCAGCTGTGCGGCACCTCCGACTTCAACGGCGACGGGGACTCGGGCACCGATCAGGACATCGAGGCCTTCTTCGCCTGCATTGGCGGCCACTGCTGCCCCACCTGCTACAGCGGCGGGGCCGACTTCAACGCCGATGGCGATGCGGGAACGGATCAGGACATCGAGAGCTTCTTCCGCGTCCTGGGCGGCGGCCCCTGCTGAGTAGGAACCACGACCGTCAGGGAGTGACACAGCCGCGTTCTCGCGGCTGTGCCGCTTTTTGCCAAGCCTGCACTTTCCCTTTGGCATGAGGCCTCTTGCCGGTATGCTGACCCCAGCTGCCCCGCTGCTGGTCCGGCGCGGGCGGCAGACGCCAACGGGAGGTCCCCATGCGTACGCCCACCGTCGTTGCCGGTCTCGCCCTCGCCCTCGCATCTGCCGCCTACGCCCAGCCCGTCCCCATCGAGCTCGGCGACATCTCCGCGGCCCCGACGACCTCCTGGTCCTACGGCGTAAGCAGCGGCACGCTGGCCTGGTTCAGCTTCACCGTCCCCGAGGTCAGCCGCTGCGCTCCCACCTACCTCGACATTTACACGGAGAACTTCGGCGGCTTCGACTCGGAGATCGCCATCTACGACAGCACGGGCAGGCGCCTCTTCAACGACGACGATGACGGCGCCGGCCACAACTCGGCGATGTCATTCGGCTCCAGCACACCCGTGCGCTCCTATTCCAATGGCGGCACGGTCGGCGATGGGCGCGACGGCCCGCTCCCGGCGGGCACTTACTACGTGGTGGCCACGCCGTTCAACTCGTACTTCCTCGATACCGACTGGAACGTGATCCCCGACGCCGAGGGGAACCAGGGCGGCGGGCAGATCGTGTTCCAATGGGGCAGCGGCGACGGGATAGAGCCGCCGGCGGGCGTGGCCTACGAAAGCTACTGCGCCGGCGATGCTGGCCATTCAATCGCGACCGCGGCGACGGACCTGCGCGGGAGCGGCGCCCTCACTGAGATCCGCGGCTATACCCAGTACCGCGAGGACATCGACATCTACAAGATCTGCATCACCGACGCCGCGAACTTCTCAGCCGACACCTTTCTGTCGCTGCAGATGGACACCCAGCTCTACCTGTTCGACGCAAACGGGCGCGGCGTCACCCTCAATGATGACATTGTTGAGAGCGTCCAGTCTCGGATTACCTCGAGCGTCGTCGCGGCCCTGGGGAACGGCGAGTACTACATCGCGGTGACCCCCAGCTCCTGCCGCCCGCAGGACGCCAGTGGGCAGAACCTCTGGGGCGACACGGCCTCGGGCGAGCGACTGGCAGACGGCCCCGGGGCCGCGAACCCGCTGGCCCAGTGGGAGAGCTTCGTCGTCAACGACAACACCTGGTACATCCTGCGGTTGACGGGGGCTTCATTCTGCGAGAACGGGCCGGTGTGCGGGCCTCAAGACTTCAACGGCGACGGGGACTCGGGCACCGATCAGGACATCGAAGCGTTCTTTGCGTGTTTGGGTGGCAGCTGCTGCCCGACCTGCTGGTCGGGCGGTGCCGACTTCAACGGCGACGGGGACACTGGCACCGACCAGGACATCGAGGCGTTCTTCCGGGTGCTGGGCGGCAACCCCTGCTGAGGACGCTTTCTTGAGGGCGTAAGTCTGGCTGACACATGGGTCTGCGCGCGGGCTGCCGCGTCTGCGCGCGCTCACGGTTCACCGCTGTCCACACCCGGTGCACAGGCGGACAAAGCCCGCATAGCGCCCGATGCACTGCCGTTTCATGAGGCATTAACCCGGTCCCTCTATCACCTGTGTCTCATCATGTGTTAGGGCTGGGTGGGTTTTCGAACAATCAAAGGACGTAGCCGCTCATGGAACCAGAGGTGAAGTCTGTTCCTCGCCGTGCCGCCGCCGCTGTTAAGGAAACCCTGAAGGACGGACAGGTGGAGCATCACCACGAGCCCTCGTCCAACGGCGAGGTTGTGGACGCGTTCTCACGCGAACTGCTGGAGGCGATGCTCGCCTTCCGCTCCGGCGACTTCAGCGTCCGTATGCCCAGCGACCAGACGGGCCTGCGCGGCAAGATCGCCGACGCGTTCAACGACATCCTGGCCGTCTCCGAGCGCCGGGCCCAGGAGACAGCCCGCGTGTCCCGCGTGGTGGGCAAGGAAGGCAAGCTCAAGCAGCGCATGAGCGTGCCCGGCGTCGCCGGCGAGTGGGCCGATGAGATCAACGCCATCAACACCTTGATCGACGACCTCGTGTGGCCCACGACCGAAGTGACGCGGGCCGTGGGCGCCGTGGCCAAGGGCGACCTCGACCAGTCCATGGCCCTGGAAGTGGACGGGCGTCCGCTGGAGGGCGAGTTCCTCCGCTCGGCCAAGCTCGTGAACCGAATGATCGACCAGCTGTCGGTGTTCACCTCGGAAGTGACGCGCGTGGCCCGCGAAGTAGGTACCGAGGGCAAGCTCGGCGGCCAGGCCCAGGTGAAGGGCGTGTCGGGCGTGTGGAAGGACCTCACCGAGTCGGTGAACCAGATGGCCGGCAACCTCACGGCCCAGGTGCGCAACATCGCCGACGTGACCATCGCCGTGGCCAACGGCGACCTTTCCAAGAAGATCACGGTGGACGTCCGCGGCGAAATCCTCCAGTTGAAGGAAGCCATCAACACGATGGTGGACCAGCTGCGTTCGTTCGCCGCCGAAGTGACCCGCGTGGCCCGCGAAGTGGGTACTGAAGGAAAGCTGGGTGGTCAGGCCGTGGTGCCCGGCGTGGCGGGTACGTGGAAGGACCTGACCGACTCGGTGAACGCCATGGCGTCGAACCTGACCGCCCAGGTGCGCAACATCGCGGGTGTGACCACCGCCGTGGCCCGCGGCGACCTTTCCCGCAAGATCACGGTGGACGTGAAGGGCGAGATCCTGGAGCTCAAGAACACCATCAACACGATGGTGGACCAGCTGAACGGCTTCGCGTCGGAAGTGTCGCGCGTGGCCCGCGAAGTGGGCACGGAAGGCAAGCTCGGCGGCCAGGCCATGGTGCCGGGCGTCGCGGGTACCTGGAAGGACCTCACCGACAACGTCAACTCAATGGCGTCGAACCTGACGGCCCAGGTCCGCAACATCGCGGAAGTGACGACGGCCGTGGCGAAGGGCGACCTCTCGCGCAAGATCACGGTGGACGTGAAGGGAGAAATCCTCGAGCTCAAGAACACCATCAACACGATGGTGGACCAGCTCAACGGCTTCGCGTCGGAAGTGTCGCGCGTGGCCCGCGAGGTGGGTACGGAAGGAAAGCTCGGTGGTCAGGCCGAAGTGCCCGGCGTGGCCGGCACGTGGAAGAACCTCACCGATAACGTGAACTCGATGGCGTCGAACCTGACGGGTCAGGTGCGCAACATCGCCGACGTGACCCTGGCCGTGGCGAAGGGCGACCTTTCGCGCAAGATCACCGTGGACGTGAAGGGCGAGATTCTGGAGCTCAAGAACACCATCAACACGATGGTGGACCAGCTGAACGGCTTCGCGTCGGAAGTGTCGCGCGTGGCCCGCGAGGTGGGTACGGAAGGAAAGCTCGGTGGTCAGGCGCAGGTGCCCGGCGTGGCCGGTACCTGGAAGGACCTCACCGACAACGTGAACTCGATGGCGTCGAACCTCACGTCGCAGGTGCGCAACATCGCCGACGTGGCCACCGCCATCGCCAACGGCGACCTCAGCCGCAAGATCACGGTGGACGTGAAGGGCGAGATTCTCGAACTGAAGAACACCATCAACACGATGGTGGACCAGCTCAACGGCTTCGCCTCGGAAGTGTCGCGCGTGGCCCGCGAAGTGGGTACCGAAGGCAAGCTCGGCGGTCAGGCCGAGGTGGAAGGCGTGGCGGGTACGTGGAAGGACCTCACGGACAACGTGAACTCCATGGCCAACAACCTGACCACGCAGGTGCGCAACATCGCCGAAGTGGCCACCGCCGTGGCCAACGGCGACCTTTCCAAGAAGATCACGGTGGACGTGAAGGGCGAGGTGCTCGAGCTCAAGAACACCATGAACACCATGGTGGACCAGCTCAACGCTTTCGCGAGCGAAGTGACCCGCGTAGCCCGCGAAGTGGGAACCGAAGGCCGCCTCGGCGGTCAGGCCCAGGTGCGCGGCGTGGCCGGCACGTGGAAGGACCTCACCGACAACGTGAACTCGATGGCCGGCAACCTCACGTCGCAGGTGCGCAACATCGCCGAAGTGGCCACCGCCGTGGCCAAGGGCGACTTGTCGCGCAAGATCACGGTGGACGTGAAGGGCGAGATCCTCGAGCTCAAGAACACCATCAACACGATGGTGGACCAGCTCAACGGCTTCGCTTCGGAAGTCTCGCGCGTGGCCCGCGAAGTGGGCACGGAAGGCAAGCTGGGCGCCCAGGCGCAGGTGTCGGGTGTGGCCGGCACGTGGAAGGACCTCACCGACAACGTCAACTCGATGGCATCCAACCTCACAGGTCAGGTGCGCAACATCGCCGACGTGGCAACCGCCGTGGCCCGTGGCGACCTCTCGCGCAAGATCACGGTGGACGTGAAGGGCGAAATCCTCGAGCTCAAGAACACCATCAACACGATGGTGGACCAGCTCAACGGCTTCGCGTCGGAAGTGTCGCGCGTGGCCCGCGAGGTGGGCACCGAAGGCCGCCTCGGCGGCCAGGCGCAGGTGAAGGGCGTGTCGGGCGTGTGGAAGGACCTCACCGATAACGTCAACCAGATGGCCGGCAACCTCACTGCTCAGGTGCGCAACATCGCTGAAGTGACCATCGCCGTGGCCAACGGCGACCTCTCCAAGAAGATCACCGTGGACGTCCGCGGCGAGATCCTTCAGCTGAAGGAAACCATCAACACGATGGTGGACCAGCTGCGAAGCTTCGCCGCGGAAGTGACCCGTGTGGCCCGAGAAGTGGGCACCGAAGGCAAGCTCGGTGGTCAGGCCGAAGTGCCCGGCGTGGCCGGCACGTGGAAGGACCTCACCGACAACGTCAACTCGATGGCATCGAACCTCACGGGTCAGGTGCGCAACATCGCCGACGTGGCGACCGCTATTGCCCGCGGCGACCTCTCGCGCAAGATCACCGTGGACGTGAAGGGCGAAATCCTGGAGCTCAAGAACACCATCAACACGATGGTGGACCAGCTCAACTCCTTCGCGTCGGAAGTGTCCCGCGTGGCCCGCGAAGTGGGCACCGAGGGCAAGCTCGGTGGTCAGGCGCAGGTGCCAGGCGTGGCCGGCACCTGGAAGGACCTCACCGACAACGTCAACTCGATGGCCTCCAACCTCACCGGCCAGGTGCGCAACATCGCCGAGGTGACCATCGCCGTGGCCAACGGCGACCTTTCCAAGAAGATCACCGTGGACGTCCGCGGCGAGATTCTGCAGCTCAAGGAAACCATCAACACGATGGTGGACCAGCTCCGCTCGTTCGCCTCCGAAGTGACCCGCGTGGCCCGCGAAGTGGGCACCGAAGGCAAGCTCGGTGGCCAGGCCCTCGTGGCCGGCGTGGCCGGCACATGGAAGGACCTCACCGACTCCGTGAACGCCATGGCGTCCAACCTCACCGGTCAGGTGCGCAACATCGCCGAAGTGACCACCGCCGTGGCCCGTGGCGACCTCTCGCGCAAGATCACGGTGGACGTGAAGGGTGAAATTCTGGAGCTCAAGAACACCATCAACACCATGGTGGACCAGCTCAACTCCTTCGCCTCGGAAGTGTCCCGTGTGGCCCGCGAGGTGGGTACGGAAGGCAAGCTCGGTGGTCAGGCCCTCGTGCCCGGCGTGGCCGGCACCTGGAAGGACCTCACCGACAACGTGAACTCGATGGCGTCCAACCTCACCGGCCAGGTGCGCAACATCGCCGAGGTGACTATCGCCGTGGCCAACGGCGACCTTTCCAAGAAGATCACCGTGGACGTGCGCGGCGAAATCCTTCAGCTGAAGGAAGCCATCAACACCATGGTGGAGCAGCTCCGCTCGTTCGCGTCGGAAGTGACCCGCGTGGCCCGCGAAGTGGGCACCGAAGGCCGCCTGGGCGTGCAGGCGGTGGTGCTCGGCGTCGCCGGAACATGGAAGGACCTCACCGACTCCGTCAACGCCATGGGCGCCAACCTCACCGGCCAGGTCCGCAACATCGCCGAGGTGACCACCGCCGTGGCCCGAGGCGACCTCTCCCGAAAGATCACGGTGGACGTGAAGGGCGAGATCCTCGAGCTCAAGAACACCATCAACACCATGGTGGACCAGCTCCGCTCGTTCGCGGCCGAAGTGACCCGCGTGGCCCGCGAGGTGGGTACCGAAGGCAAGCTCGGCGGTCAGGCGGCGGTGCCCGGAGTCGCGGGCACCTGGAAGGACCTCACCGACTCGGTGAACGTCATGGCCGCCAACCTCACGGACCAGGTGCGCGGCATCGTGAAGGTGGTGACCGCCGTCGCCAACGGCAACCTCCGCCAGAAGCTGACGGTGGAAGCCAAGGGCGAGGTGGCCGCGCTGGCCGAGACCATCAACAACATGACCGACACGCTGGCGACCTTCGCCGAGCAGGTGACCAACGTGGCCCGCGACGTGGGCGTGGAAGGCCGCCTGGGTGGTCAGGCCAACGTGCCCGGCGCCGCCGGCACGTGGAAGGACCTCACCAGCAACGTGAACCTGCTCGCCGCCAACCTCACCAACCAGGTGCGCGCCATCGCCGAAGTGGCGACCGCCGTGACCAAGGGCGACCTTACCCGCTCAATCCAGGTGGAAGCCCGCGGCGAGGTGGCGGAGCTCAAGGACAACATCAACACGATGATCGACAACCTCCGTGGCACCACGGAGCGCAACCAGGAGCAGGACTGGCTCAAGACAAACCTCGCCAAGTTCACCCGCATGCTCCAGGGCCAGCGAGACCTCGTTACCGTGGGTCAGATCCTGCTGTCCGAGCTCACCCCGCTGGTCAACGCCCAGCAGGGCACCGTCTACCAGATGGAATCGGGCGACGCCACCGTTGAGAGCGACACCGGCCCCTGGCTGCGCCTGCTCGCCGGCTACGCCCAGCGCAAGGACCAGCCGCTCCGCATCGACATGGGCAAGGGCCTCGTGGGCCAGTGCGCCCAGGAGAAGCTGCGCATCCTCCTCACCGAGGTGCCGCCGGACTACACGATGATCCACTCGAGCCTGGGCGAGGCCGTGCCCGCCAACATCGTCGTGCTGCCCGTGCTCTTCGAGGGTGAGACCAAGGCGGTGATCGAGCTGGCCTCGCTGCGGCCCTTCACCCAGACGCACCTCACGTTCCTCGAGCAGCTGACGCAGTCGATCGGCGTGGTGCTCAACACCATCGAAGCGACGATGCGTACCGAGAACCTGCTGGAGCAGAGCCAGCAGCTCACCATGGAGCTCCAGACGCGCCAGGCCGAGCTCCAGCAGACAAACGAGGAGCTCGCCACCAAGGCCAAGCAGCTGGCCGAGCAGAACGTGGAAGTGGAACGCAAGAACAAGGAAGTGGAGCAGGCCCGCCGAGCCCTGGAAGAGAAGGCCGCGGAGCTCGCCCTCACCTCCAAGTACAAGTCCGAGTTCCTCGCCAACATGTCGCACGAGCTGCGCACGCCGCTCAATTCGCTGCTGATCCTCTCGAAGCTGCTCGCCGACAATCCGCAGGGCAATCTCAACGACAAGCAGACCGAGTTCGCGCGGACGATCCACTCGGCGGGCTCGGACCTTCTGAGCCTGATCAACGACATCCTCGATCTTTCGAAGATCGAGTCGGGCACCGTCTCGATCGAGGTCGGCGAGATGCCGCTCTCCGGCCTCAAGCAGCATATGGAGCGGACCTTCCGCCAGCTCGCCGCCGACAAGCAGCTCGAGTTCAACGTCGAGTTCGACGAGAGCCTGCCGGCGGCAATCCGCACCG